>NZ_JACJDM010000095.1:0-6424 GCF_014163545.1 Pseudoalteromonas sp. SR45-6 | reverse complement strand
AATGCTTGGCGTAGCTCGCTAGGTACAAAACCTAGATCCCGTTGCTGATAATAGGCTTTATCAACCAGTGGATTTTTTTGACATTTTTGTCTAAAAAACTCTTCTTTTATGCTTTTATCCCAATTAATCGCATCTAAAATACGAATAGGGGTTTGTAGGGCGATTAATCTATCTGATAATTCGCGAGTTTTAAGTAATAACGCCTTATCTATCATGCTCTAAGCTCACTGATGAATGAGCCTAGAGGATAGGCTAGATTTGCTCATTTTCAAAGCAAATTATTACTTACTTTGCAAATTCACAGGGCTAGAAAAATCGCTGATACGATTGACCATGTGTCCATTTTTATAAATGACCAAGGTAGGCACACTACTGATTTTATTATCAATAAATAAATCATTACCGTGATCAATGTACACCGGATGTATGACTTTAAATTTTTCGATATATTCATCAACAGCGGCTTGATCTGTCCATAATTGGCTAACCCTAGCTTCAATATCAATTCCCTGATTGGTTAATAAATTGATTTGCTTTTGAGCTGCGGCACAGTTTGTTGCCATCTTCGGGCGAGTGTCAGCTAAATACCAATCACACCACGTTGCCGTATATAATATTGCCTTTAAGCCATGCTCTGGAATAACTAAAGCAGTCGCAACTTGCTTATTACCTTCATCTAACAAGCGGGCCTTTGCCACCACGCCGTCATGTGATAATAATCGCAGTGTATTATCAAGTGCTTTATCTGCTTGATGGCCTTGAAAAATCACTTTGCCCGTTTTATCGAGTAATACATGAAAAGGAGTGCCTATAAATTGATAATGCTGAGCAACTTTTGCGGTATGATCACTCATGATAGGCATGGTTAAATTAAACTGTTTTTTAACAGCTGCAACAGCAGTAGGATCATCATTTAGATCAATGTTAATCGCTATTGTATCAATTGTATCTCCATACTGTTCATAGGCCTGCTGAAAGTGTGGCATTTGCTCCATACAAGGCTTACACCACGTTGCCCAAAATTTTAAATACACAGGCTTTTTGCCAACGATTTTATTCAGCTCGAACAGTTCGCCCTGTTGGTTTTTTAAAACCAAATTTGACTCATTTGCTAACAAATGTTGACTGCTTGAAAAGTACAAAAAGACCCACAACAGCGTAATATATTTAGACTTCATCATTGTTATCCCTAAAATAAATACACCTTAGCATGGTCGCTTTCTTAGCTGATTGTAATTTTGCGACATCGGTGAACTTTTCGATCATTTATCATTACATGGTATAAACTAAATAGAGTTAGGTTTCGTATCAATTTAATTATCAAAGCAACTTTTGGAGTAGTGATGAAAAATGACATCGAAGGAAAACAAATATTAGCTGTCTATGAGCAGATCATCCAACATGGTGAGATAAATAATGAAGGAAAACACTATAAAGGATTAACCGCATTTTCAGATATTGATGGTTATACCATTTATCTTAAAGGCAGTGGCGTATTGCTTAGATTTGGTTTTCATAACACCTATCATCTCGATTATGAACATGAAAAGCATAAAGATGACTTCCTTAAAAAGCTGGAAAATATAATCAATGAGGTGTAATTGTGTATAACAGCAAACCGCGAATTCGCCCAGCTAATAAGCACAACCAACATACAGATTTTATAGCCAAGGTTGTGCAACAATTACGCGACGATGAAAGTAAGCTTGCCATAATTAAAGGTAATCTCGAAGAGTATCGGCAACAACAGTTCCTAAAGCGAGGATTTTTAACTGCAATTGAACGATTCGACTGGGTGTTTGAAGCTTCTGATAATATTGAAGATATTTGCCAGCAAATCTTAGCGGATGACTATATTGGCCAGCGATTACGCCGCTATCCGTTACTATTCAAAGGAATTCTATAGCCTAATTAACAGTTTATCGTACCCATCTGGTAAACCACCGTTTATTAATGATAATCATGCTTAAAAATGATAGATTGCGGAAATTTTTCAATTTTAAGAGCCTTGCTATGTCAAAAGCCGTCGACACTGCCGACTCATCGAGTGAAGAAAAACAATCGGGATTATTTAACCGATTTTTAGCCTCGGTTGAGTTTTTGGGGAATATGTTACCCCACCCAATCACCTTGTTTGCCCTATTTTGTGTGGCCATTATTGTTTTCAGTGGTATTGCTGATTGGTTTGGATTAAGTGCAATTGATCCTCGCCCAATTGGCTCCGCCGGTCGTGAACCTGACGGCGTTATCGAAGTTGTGAGTCTATTAAGTGCTGAAGGCTTACAACGTATCGTCACCGGTCTTGTTACTAATTTTACCAGTTTTGCCCCTTTAGGAACTGTGCTTGTTGCACTATTAGGTGTCAGCGTTGCCGAACATTCAGGGCTATTATCTGCTGCAATGCGTGGCATGGTAATGGGGGCATCTAAACGCTTAGTTACCTTTATGGTGGTATTTGCCGCTATATTATCTAATACCGCATCTGAACTTGGTTATGTTGTATTAATTCCTTTAGCCGCAATGATCTTCCATAGTTTAGGCCGTCATCCATTAGCGGGCTTAGCCGCAGCTTTTGCCGGTGTATCGGGCGGTTACAGTGCTAATTTATTGTTAGGTACGATTGATCCATTGCTTGCAGGTATTACGACTCCGGCAGCACAAATGATTGATCCAACTTACCAAGTTGGCGCTGAAGCAAACTGGTATTTTATGATGATTTCAGTTTTACTGATTGCCGTATTAGGCACCTTCGTGACTGAAAAAATCGTTGAACCCCGCCTTGGAAAATACAACCCCGATGAAGCCAGTGCTGATCTGGCGCAAAATAATATAGAAGGCTTAACAGCTAAAGAAAAATCAGGCTTAAAATGGGCTGGATTTTCTTTATTGTTAGTATCGCTACTACTTGCTTGGACAATCGTGCCTGCAGATGGCATTTTGCGCCATCCTGAAACAGGTTTATTTGCCCACTCGCCTTTTTCTAAAGGGATTGTGGTATTTATTTTTATTACCTTTGGTATACCCGGTTTCGTTTATGGCCGTGTAGTAGGCACCATGAAAAATGATAAAGACGTGATCAACGCGATGAGCAAAAGTATGAGCTCAATGGGCATGTACATTGTATTAGTATTTTTTGCCGCGCAGTTTGTTGCCTTCTTTAAATGGACTAACTTAGGGACTATTTTAGCCATAAATGGCGCTGCTATGTTACAAGCCCTCAATCTGACTGGTCCTGAAGTATTTGTGTTATTTATATTAATGTGTGCATTAGTTAATCTAAGCTTAGGTTCTTCATCTGCACAATGGGCAATCACTGCGCCTATCTTTGTACCTATGCTCATGTTAATTGGCTATGCGCCAGAGACCATTCAGGCGGCTTATCGAATTGGTGATTCTGTCACCAACTTGATCACCCCAATGATGAGTTACTTTGGCTTGATACTCGCCGTTGCCACTAAATATAAAAAAGACATGGGAATAGGCACTTTAGTCGCCACCATGCTGCCTTATAGTATGATTTTCTTTGTCGGTTGGGTTGCTCTGTTTTATTTGTGGGTGTTTGTATTTGGTCTGCCAGTAGGGCCTGGCTCACCAATTTATTACACACCTTAATAACCGATAAATAATGCCAGCTGTTGCTGGCATTATTATTAAGTGACTCTAACGTGTTTGAAAAACTAAACTATCTGCTTTAATAATAGTAACTACTTATACAATTGTCACATTATTAGCAACTTCAACGAGATCTAACATCATGAAAATAGTATTTTTTATTATCACTTTAGCATGTTCTTTGATCAGCATAACAAGTTATGCGCAGCCACTCCCATCAGTAAATATAAGGTCCGTTGCATTAACTAATTATGCGCACCCGCAACAACACATCTATACTGCAGGACAACCTTCTAAAGAGCAATTTCAGCAGCTTGCAAAGCAAGGTATAAAGTATGTGATTAATTTACGCGGGGATGGGGAAAATAATTGGGATGAACAGGCTTTAGTGACCAATTTAGGACTGCAATACTTTTCACTGCCCATTTCATCAAGAGCCGATATCAATATCGAAAATGCAAAAAAACTGCAGCAATTATTAGCGCAAGCATCTGAGAGCCCAACATTACTGCATTGTGCAAGTGGTAACCGAGTTGGGGCACTGATTGCACTTTATAACGCAATAGAGCTTAACCAACCAATTGAAAAAGCGATTGAGACCGGTAAACAGTGGGGATTGAAAAGTCTTGAACCTGTGGTAAGAGACGCCATAGCAGCAACCTATGCAATAAAAGAGCATTAAAATAACACATTAGATGTATTGAAATATTCAACTATGACTTTAAATAGATCTAACAACAAAAAGCCCTTAGTTAAATACTAAGGGCTTTTTTTAAATGTAATTTAAAGCTGCCATGCATAACTTAATTTAGTAAAGAAAGTACGTTGATCGCGTTCTATACTTTTTAATGAGTCATCTTGATAGCCTTTATCTGAATAACCCAAGTAAAATAATGTTTGTGCATTAATTTTATATGAGTAAACAAGCTGACTGCCATAATCTCGGTTGATGTGATTTACAGCAAAGTAATAAGCATTTTGATTTCGGTCGATATCTTCAAACTGTAAAATCAGTTTCAGCATCGAGCGCATATTAAATTTATAATAAATTCGTAAATCGGTTAGATTCGCTGTAAATACATTTTCACCTTGTGGGTTATCTAAACGGCTATAACTGTGTTCAAGCTGTAGTTGCCAATGATCATTGATGTCCCAGGTAAGTTCTGGCTCTAGAGTAAATAAATCACCTAACTGCTCATTACTGTAATCTATTTTACTACCAAACTCACTATAGAGCGTAATACGTAAATCTTTGCTTGGGTTAAAACCACCATAAATAAAGCCGATATTTTGATTATAAAAATCATCTTTATAGCTCTCATTACGATGGATCAAACCAAACTCTAAGGATGACTGTAATTGGCCTTTTAAAAAAATATACCCTTCGTACTCTTCTTCAAGCAAGCTACCATCTTGCGCCCAGGTTTTGTCCCAATCAACATTATAAGAATATTCGGTTATCATCTCACTTGCGTCTAAGTACCAAGTTTGCCCGCCGCCTAGTAACGCTTTTTTATAATCCACTTTTTCTTGATAGCCAACATCGGTACGATAATCCTCACCAATATCTTCGTAACTGGCAAGTAGCTTATAATCCCTTTTCTCGCGAGAAAACTCGAGCTTATAAGCTTGATCAGATTGGTTTTTCTCCAAGCCATAGTTATCAGTTAAAAAGGCGGAGTTTTTAGTATCAGAGGTAGCAACTTGATACAACACACTATCTGTTTGATTAAACCAATAACTACCATCTACAGACAGTACGGTATTGTGATAGTCATTCGCTTCACGGTGGGTACTCATCACTCCTATAGTGCCCTGCTCGCCAATGTCGTATTGATACCGGCCAACCGCTGACTTTGATTTTTCAGCTAAATTAGCAAAGCCAGAACCTTGGTTAGTCGGTAAAAAAAGACTGGTATTTTCATCATCGGCATACATAAAGGCATAACTATGTGCATCTGTTTTACCGGTTATTTTGGCGCCAATTTCAGGCTCGGCAATTGTACGAGTATATAAAAGCTCAAATAAACTGCTTTTGAAATACGATGCACCATCTAAAAAGAACGGGCGTTTCTCAGCATAATAAATAGAGTATGTAGTATTGACATCCAACTCTAAACTATCGGTCTCTACTTGCGAGAAATCGGGATTAATGGTGGCATTAATAACCGCATCTTGGCTGATACCCCAACGTAAATCGAGTCCAGCTTCAGTCTCAATATCACCATTTTTCCAGTCCCTCGGTACAGCCTCTTTGGCATCATTGCGAAGAGCGGTCAAGGTCGGTGTTAATTGAATATTTTTGCTCGGTTCCATGGCATTAAAGCCTGTTATTTTATCAAACTGGCAAAAACTGCATTTCACGTCGCGATCAAAACCTACATTGGATAATTGATATAAAACATCTCGAGGATAATTACGCCACAGCGCAACCCCCCAAGTCATATCGGCTTTATTTTTAGGAAAACGCAATGCAGTGAACGGAATGCGCATCTCTACGGTATAACCTTGGTTAGTTATTTGCCCCGCACTGTCCCAAATCGCATCCCACGATGGGTCTTCAGTCCAGCCATCGGTATCGGTCATGCGCATATCACCTTGTGCACCGAGTGGGTTTACGTAAAACTCATAACCTGTTCGCTCATCGTTGAAGGTATCAATCATCAATGCGACATTATCATCCGACCATAATGTATCGCGATCTCGAAGTGCTGCACGTATTTGACTGGCATCATTATCATAAGCAACAAAACCAAGATATAAATAGTTGCCATCTTCATAGATATAAGCGTCTGTTTTTACAGGTGGTGTG
>NZ_JACJDM010000094.1:0-6892 GCF_014163545.1 Pseudoalteromonas sp. SR45-6 | reverse complement strand
ATGATCTTGTAGTGCATGACTATATTACTACTTGCTTACAACATATTGCAGAGCAGCCAGATAACCTTGAGCCACTTCTGCCTTGGAACTTTAGCAAAGCTAGGTGTCGTTAGCTATACGCTTACGGATGATATTCTGGATTGCATAGAGCAAACACAGTGTAATCGTAAGGTACACCGTGTACTTAAGCTACTAGCGGTAAATTGTAAGCGGCAATCCATTGAAAAAAATAATGACATGTGCCGTTTTAAAATAGGAAGTCACACGATCTGTGTTCCTTAAGAACTAAGCTATGAGGGTGGATTAGCATAAATTTAATCCCCTAAGTTTTAAAAATCACTGAAGCGGTGCAGCCCTTTTCCATATTATTTGATATGTTAAATGTCCACTGGTATTTTTCACATATATCTTGAACAATTTTGAGGCCTATACCAAACCCTTCATAGCCGCGAGGTTGTTCATTTAGGCCTAATCCATCATCAATAACATCTATTCTTTGTTCAGAAATAAATAAATTTACACTACCTTCAATACTGCAATTAATAGCATTTTTTAATAAGTTACATACTACTGCTGAAAATAGTAATGGGTGCGCATGTAATGAAAATTCATTCTGTATGTCATAATGGAAATTTACTTGATTTGCTTTGATAGTAGGGGAAAAGTTCTTAACTATTTTGTCGATAAACGTGTCTGATATTGAAACGTTACTGGTATTTGAAACTTCGTCTCTAGCAAGTAATAGGAAAATATGAGTTAACTGCTCCATTTCTATTACAGCATCATCTATTCTAGTTAATTGCTTTGTAGTCTTATCATTATTTGCTCGTCTTAAAACACTTACACCGCCTCGAATCACCGTCATAGGAGTACGTAGTTCATGACTAATATACCTAGTAAAAGTTTGCTCCCTAATAAATGCAGAATATATTCGCTTACGATAGCTATTAATGCTAGCAAGCATCATTTCTAACTCAAAAGATAATTTTCCATTAACAGATAAAGGTTTACTAACTTCATGTGAATCATATTCAAGCATTTCAGCTAACTCTGAAAACGGAGAGCTTATCCGCTTTGCCATTTTAATAATAAAAAATGCAGAGCCAATGAATAAAATCACACCTGAAGAAAGTATCATAATTTGGAAAATTGCAAAGTATGTATCGTCCCACTCTATTTGGTCGACATCCTCAATGGCATAAGCAGTAATTTCATCATTATTAATTTTTATTTTTTGCGCAAATACAGTGAATTCACTGTCGTCATCAAAATGAATACTTTGGATACCCAGCCAGTCGACGTTAATTTTATCTTTAATTTTTTTTGGTAAAATTTCATACGTATTATAGATTGTTAATATCGGATCTATTTTTATTTTTATTTTTGTATTTTCGCTTTTTTGAAAAAGTTTTAGGTGATAGGGAGCTTTTAGTGCCAAACGCTGTTCACTGGCTTGATTTTCAGTGTACAACACCGTGTAATAAAATAAGCATCCATAAAAGGCTAATAATATCAAAGCGCCCAATAGATATACTTTTATAATTATTTGACTAATTGGTTTACTTTTAAACATTACACTCACTCAATCTGTATCCTGTTTTAGGTATAGTTTCTATAACATCTTTGTCATAAGGCTTATCGATTTTGAGTCTCAATTGGTATATGTGTTTTCTAAGTATGTCTTTATCAGGTAGCTCATCTCCCCAAATACTATCCTCTATCTCTTGCCTAGAAACTACATTGGGTGCTTTAGTTATTAAAAGCTTCATAATTTTGAAACAAGTTGGGGTCAGTTTGATTTCACTCCCTTCTCTCCAGACCTGACAAGTTTTGAGATTAATTGTAACAGGACCGAAAATAACTGTTTTTGCAAAGCCATTTCCTGAACTCCTTCGAACAGCATTTATTATTCTAGCTTCCAAAAGTTCTAAATTAAAAGGTTTGACTATATAGTCATCAGCTCCTATTTTGAGCCCTTGTAACATGTCACTATCGGTATCTCTGGCCGTAAGCATTATGATAGGAGTATCATATCCTTCAGCTCTAAGCCGATGACATACTGTTATACCATCAATACCGGGAAGCATTATATCTAAAATAATACAGTCAAAGTTGTTTGACTGAGCTAATGCAAGACCTAACGTGCCTGTCGCTGCAAAGTCTAATTCAAACTCTGAACCTTCAAAGTAATCAAATATAACTTCGGCAACAGTATGACAATCTTCAATCAGTAGAATTTTCAATAGACACCTTATTTTCAAATTTATCGTTGCATACTAATAGGTAACGTACAGTGGATTTTTCTTCAACAACACAATGAGCGTCAAATAAATCTTTAAAAATAATAAACTCGTCCTGCTTTATAGCAATATATATTTTTCCACTACTGTTAACTAAGTCTCGTAAATATGCTTTTTCATTTATTTGTTTAGCTCTACCATTTGAATAAAACTGTCCACTAAATGGGCGTTTATTCCAATAATACAAAGGGGCTTCTTTAAACGATTTTTGATGTAATTCGAGTAGCTTATGTTCGCTTTTGTGCTCCCATGCACCCTTTAGCAGTGCACTTAACATAGCTATTAAGGTTAAAACCGTAAATAAAGCCAAGTAATTGCATAGCTTAGTAAATTTTATGTTTAAGGCTATCAGTATAGCTAATGCACTAAAACCAGGTAGCACATAGATTGGCAACACATTACCAGCTAAAGTAAATAGTAATAGTGGCGAAATCACCCAACAAATAAGGTACTTATTTATATTTGGCTGGTCGGGTTCTTTTCTAAGTGCTTTTTTAATATTTTCTTTTTTGAATAGTAGTCCTAAAGCTAAAAATGACCAAGGGCTTGCGCACAGTAACCAATAAAACCAAATTGTACCTCTAGGTTTAACGTGCGCTGTGCCATAAAGATCGCCTTCCCATCCAGATACAAGGAATCGCTGAATATGTTCACCAACTATAAAATATTCTAAAAAGCCCGGAGTACGTATTTCGGCTAGAATGTACCAAGGTAAAGTTAGACCTAAAAAAACGAACATCCCACTTACCCAAGGCAAGCGTCTTATAGCTACTTTAAAGCAGCCTTGCCAAGCGCTCCAAACAACGAGTGAAATCCCTATAAGCACGACAGCAACAGGTCCTTTAATTAGCATACCGAGCGCTAAAGAGACAAAAAATAAATAGCCATAAAGTTGGTTTTTTTGAGCATAGCATTGCCAATAGCTAAACATTGCAAGGGTATAAGCAAGAAGCAAAGCACTATCCGTCATAACCATGCCAATAGCAACGATAAACCCTAAGCTAGAAACTAGCACCAATATAGATAAAACACTTTTACTTAAATTCGTCAGGGATAATGTGAATCGAAAGACCAAGTAACAGGTTAATAAACCACACAATAAGTGAGGTAAACGAGCAGTAAACTCATTTATACCTAAAAAATTAAAACTAATGGCACTCAGCCAGGTTTGAATTGGAGGTTTCCCCCAAAATGGCACGTCGTAATCAAACTGAGGGGTAACCCAGTTACGAGTTTCTACCATGATACGAGCCATTTCCCCATACCTAGCCTCAGTTGTATCGTAGAGAGGGAAAAGTCCTAGTGAGACAAGCCTTATAGCGATCAAGGAAATAATAATTGCTAAAGCCCAATATACTGTAGAATTTATTTTATCAGCCATGTTTTTTCACCATGCCGTTCTGACTCTTTTGGCTTTGTTTATCCATTATTAAATATATAGGACGCCCTTTGGTCTCAGCATAAATACGTCCAATATATTCACCTAAGACGCCTATAGCTATCAGTTGAACTCCCCCTAAGAATAACTGGGTCAACATTATCGAAGGGTAACCCGCAACGGTTTCTC
Organism: Pseudoalteromonas sp. SR45-6; assembly: GCF_014163545.1. Lineage (NCBI taxonomy): Bacteria > Pseudomonadati > Pseudomonadota > Gammaproteobacteria > Alteromonadales > Pseudoalteromonadaceae > Pseudoalteromonas > Pseudoalteromonas sp. SR45-6. The sequence continues at coordinate 3,025 of NZ_JACJDM010000094.1, read as the reverse complement.
CAAAGAATAGAGTCTTGGCAACAACCCATAAGCCATAAAAAAATGCGGATGTAGATATTAAAGTGCCGACCCAGGTCGATATTTGTAAAGGCTTTACACTAAAAGCTGTAATGCCAGATAGGCCTAACTTTACCAGCTGAAAGAAAGACCACTTTGTCTCTCCTGCAACGCGTTCAGGACGCTCAAAACTAATTGTTGTTTGCTTATATCCTGGCCATGAAAGAATTCCTTTCATATAGCGGCTTCTTTCTGATAATTTCTTTATATCATCAACAACTCTTCTACTTAATAGCCTAAAATCACCTACGTCCTTTTGTAATGGAACCTCAGATAAATGGTCAAGTAACCTGTAATAAATGTGAGCGCTCCAACGTTTTAAGCGTGACTCACCTAAGCGGGATGACCGTTTCATATTTACAACATCAAAACCTTGTTTCCATGCATTTAGCATTTTAGGAATAAGTTCAGGTGGATCTTGTAAATCAGCATCCAATAAAATAATAGCTTCACCTCTAGCATTATCTATACCAGCGGTCATCGCGGCTTCTTTACCAAAGTTACGACTTAAGTTAATGCATTCAATATCGGCATAATGATTGGTTAAATTTGACATTGCATTCCAGCTATCGTCAGTACTTCCATCATTAATATAAATGACTTCCACATGCTCGTTTAATAACAAGCTTAGAGCTTTCGATAGGTGGTGATTAAAGATAGGCAGCATTTCTTGCTCGTTATAAACAGGCACTATGATGCTCAGCGTTATATCTTCATTAACAGACTTAGGGTGTTCGACCAGTTTCATTAAGCTCTCCAATAATTTTACAAAGCAAGCTTAAAACAACCTGAGTCTATAAAAAGTCAATGCATCAAGACAATTTATAGACATCTTCTAATTAATAATGGCTCTACGATTAATTATTTAATGCTTAATAATGCAGCAACTAAAAAAATTTTGTTTTGTAGGAGGTGCAGGGTTCATTGTTGATAGTTTTATTTTTTTTATTTTAGTAAATCATATCGATTCAATTATAACCGCACGCGCAATAGCATTTTGGCTAGCAGCTAGCACAACATGGTTAGGTAATAGAGTTTACACCTTCAATAACCAGGCTTATGAAAGCGCTGTAAAACAATGGAGTAAGCACATGTTCGCAGCTCATTTATCTGGCGTAATCAATTTAATAGTTTTTTGGATAGCCAAAGAGCTTTTCTTAATTCACTTCGCTTTTTGCTTAGGAATTATGGCCGGTTTGGTAAGTAACTACCTTTTAGCTAATAGGTTTGTATTTACTAAAAATTCTAACGAAAGAAAAAACAACTTCCTTCTCAATAAAATTAGGGACTAGAAATGCAAGTCAATAAAGTGAAAATAATCACTGTTCTTATTACTTTTAGCGTAGCAATTTGTGCATTAATTATTTTGGCAACACCTCCAAAACTGCCTTTATCATCCAGTAATAACAAAGCTTTAGTAGTCAATATATTAAAGGCTAAACCTCAAGAATTTGCACCCAGTTATCAAGCTTATGGCCGAATAGAAACACCAAATATTCTAACTTTATTTGCACAAGTCGAAGGTGAAATTTTATTCCTTAATAATAATTTTGAAGTTGGTAGTCGAGTAAATAGGAGTGAAACTATTTATCATATTGATGATGAGGACTATAAAAACCAGCTACAAGCTCGATTGGGAGAGCTTAAAGTAGCAGAAGCTAACTTAAAGCTTGAGCTCGGTGAGCAACGCTTTTCGAAAAGTGAATACAAAAGGGTTAGACCTAAAAAAGACAGCCCTAATTTAAAACTACAAGAATCATTAATGTTGCGAAAGCCTCAATTAGAAATAGCTAAAGCTAATATTTTAATTGCAACAAGCAACCTAGAACTCGCAAAAAAAAAATTTAGAACGTTGTAAATTTCAATCTAAAGAAAACTACGTCGTTTTAGAAAAGAGCGCTTACCAAGGCGACTTTGTTAAAAAGGGAGATAAGATTGGTACTTTTGCTCAACTCTCTGAGCTTAGGGTAAGCTTATCAATACCTCACGATGTTGCTTCAGTATTGTCTATTGGTCAGCGGGTTAAGGTTTAAGGTTTAAGGTTTAAGGTTTATCGAGACGATAATACATTTTTTAATGCCCATATATCTCAAATACCTCCAACACAAGCGCTAACTAGCCAACTACAAAGTGTTTATCTAACTGTAGATAATGACAGTGGAACGCTGATGATAAATGAATTTGTGGCCGCAGAGCTAACTTTACCTACTTTTAAAAATGTACTTAAAGTTCCTTTATCTTCTATTGATGGCGACAAGATTTGGCTCGTCGATAAGAACAATCAATTGTTTTCGAAAAGGGTTAACGTAATTTGGAAAAATAAAGAGAGTATCATAATCAAAAATATTCTAGAGGAAGGGATGACTATAGTAAAAAACAAAGTGTCTGGTGCTAAAAATGGATTGAAAGCTGATATTAGCAACGGAGAGCTGTAATGAAAAATAGTAAAGCGGAGTTTTTCAAGTTAGTTGTCGCCTCAAGTTAAATTTTATGCCACCCGCATTTCTTCTTTTTTCTCAGGATTTAAATTTACTTCCTTAATTATTGACCAATCGCGTGATTTTCCTGACCAACGACCAGGGTTATTCAATCTAGCCGCATCGTTTACCTGCTGGCGCTTGGCTAATATTTCTTTATCTAAACCTAAGTGACGCTGATTTGGCGTGACAAATTTTATACCGCTGTTCAAATGCTCGTTATTGTACCAATCTACAAACCCTGCCACCCATTTTCTTGCTGTGCTTATTTCTGCAAATGGCTTTTCTGGGTAGTCTGAGCGATATTTTAACGTTTTAAATAATGACTCCGAATAGGGATTATCATTACTCACTGACGGGCGACTAACGGAGTTTTTCAAGTTAGTTGTCGCCTCAAGTTAAATTTTATGCCGCCCGCATTTCTTCTTTTTTCTCAGGATTCAAATTTACTTCGTTTATCATTGACCAATCTCGTGACTTTCCTGACCAAC
>NZ_JACJDM010000093.1:0-7243 GCF_014163545.1 Pseudoalteromonas sp. SR45-6 | reverse complement strand
CCCGAAGCCCGAAGCCCGAAGCCCGAAGCCCGAAGCCCGAAGCCCGAAGCCCATGAGTATTTTTCACATCACTACACTTGCATGCTATGCGTCCTTAAGGCAATGTGGTCGCAGTTAAATTATAAATCAAAGAACAGGAGTGAGGATGTCTCAGTTTGATAATGTAAGTGTTGTTAAAGCAGCGAACGTATATTTTGACGGTAAAGTATCAAGTCGTACCGTGGTTTTTGCTGATGGCAGCACTAAAACGTTAGGTTTTATGCAACCGGGTGAGTTTGAATTTGCTACGAGCAAAAAAGAATTGATGGAATTAAACGGCGGCCAGTGGGATGTATTACTCCCTGGTGAGACGAAATGGCAAACGATGTCAGCAGGGGAGTCTTTTAACGTTGATGCTAACGTTACCTTCCAAGTAAAAGTGACTGACTTTGCTGATTACTGTTGTTCGTATACTTAATATACAAATTAAGTGACACGCTGAAAGCCCGCCATGCGCGGGCTTTTGCATATTTAATGTGACTAAATTGATCTACATCAGCTGTAATAACAAATAAATTTCATATTTATGCTTTTCTGCCTTGTGTTAATCTAAATAGCCCCCAATACTAGTTATGAGGTAACATAAAAAAGGATACCCTATGAAAATTAATCTTTCTGGTCACCATGTTGACGTTACTGACTCTATTAGAGAGCACATCAACGAAAAATTTTCAAAAATTGCGAGTCATTTTCCATCTCTGATCGCACTAGATATCATTCTTTCAAAAGAGCATCATAAGCTCCAAGCAGAAATCAGTACCATATACGAAGGCGCGCGTTTATCCGTTAAAGGTGAGAACGAAGTTCTTTATCCAGCTATTGCAAACGCGGCTAAAAAACTCGATGCAGCACTAAAGCATCGTAAAGGCCAAATTAAAGCCAATTTACATGAAAAACCGGTGAGCACTACACCTGAAATTGCTCATGAAATTATTCAAGAAATGGACCTACGTTAAATAATAAAGACGCTAGATCTTAGGCAACTAGGATCTAGCGATTTACATCTAAAGGACTAGTCCTCTAAACCTCCGCTTTACTCTTTATTTCTTAATTAAAACGCTGTAACTTGCTTATTATTAACCATAAGTAATAAGTACACAGATGCAGTCAGCAGTATCAATTTGGCAAACTCGTTTAAACGCACTAGGTCCCGGTATTTTAATGGCGACCGCTGCAATTGGTGGCTCACATTTAGTGGCATCAACGCAAGCAGGGGCTATTTTTGGCTGGCAGCTATTTTGGTTAATCCTCGTTGTTAACGTGCTTAAGTATCCATTTTTCCGCTTTGGTATCGAGTACACGCTAGCCACAAAAAAAAGCTTAGTTGAAGGCTATCAAAGTAAAGGCCCATGGTTTTTTTATAGTTTTATTGGCTTAAATATTATTGCTGCGGTGGTCAATACTGCTGGTGTGCTGCTATTAACGGCCAGTTTATTACACTACGCTTTACCTATTGCTATTTCAGTGACTTTACTGTGTTGGTTGATCCTCGCCGTTTGCTTAGTCATTTTATTACTCGGGCACTTTAAAGCACTCGATAACGTCGCCAAGGCTATTATGGGGCTACTTACACTAGCAACAGTCATTGCCCTATCTATTGCATTTAGTAACGGCCCAATGGCACCTGCTGATTACGTTGGCCCATCTCCCTATGAACTTGCTATGCTGGGTTTTATGGTGGCATTGATGGGTTGGATGCCTGCACCGATTGAAATCTCAGCATTAAGCTCATTGTGGCTTAAAGAAAAGCAAAGCCAGCAAAGCGTGACTAAGGCTCAGGGGTTGTTTGATTTTAATTTAGGTTATTGGTTAACCGCAGGGCTGGCATTAGTATTCTTTTCACTCGGTGTGCTAGTGCAATACGGGCAAAGCGCGAATATAGAGCTCGGCGGCGTGGCATTTGCTAAACAGCTTACTGATATGTATGCCCTGACCATAGGTGAATGGGCACGACCATTAGTTTCAATTATCGCGTTTTTGTGTATGTTTGGCACAACTTTAACCGTGCTTGATGGCTACGCCCGCACATTAAACGAATCACACAAATTATTAGGTTTTAAACAAAGTAAGCACAGCTTAAATATCTGGTTGATAGTACAGTCTTTGGCGGGGATGGCGGTGATCTTATTCTTTAAATCAGCCCTTGGCCCTATGCTTACTTTTGCTATGACGCTAGCATTTTTGACCACGCCGATTTTTGCATGGCTGAACTTCAGCTTAGTTCGCTCAGTGCCAAGTATTCAGCATTCCAAAGTAATACAAAGCTTGAGCTGGTTAGGACTGATTTATTTAGTTGGCTTTGCGTTGGTATTTTTGGTTTGGCAGCTTGGTTAACTTAAAAGGTAAGATGCCTAGCTGCAATGTGCGCGGGGTAAACCCGCGCCTACGTATTGGTAGCAGCGAGTTTACCTCGCCACGGGCTGCGAGCTTCGAATACTAGAACCTAGCTACTACCTAAAACCTAGCCCCTATTTTTCAATTACTTCAGGCTTACTTGAAAAAATCATCGTCGTTTTTAGCAAGCATAGCTTCAATATCTTCAATCATATCTTGGCTTAAATCATCTGCAGAGGTAATAGGTGCAGAGATTTTATTGTTTTCAAACGACCATTCGCCTAAATCAATTAACTGACAGCGTTTTGAACAAAAAGGGCGGTGCGGACTTTTTTCTGACCATTCGACTTGGGTTTTACACGTTGGGCAGCTTACAACTGTTGGCATAACATCTTCTCATACATATTGTTTACGATTTATAACTCTAAAACCTAGAAAGCTAGGTTTTAGGATCTTAAAAACTAGTTACTCGGTTTATCTCGGCTAATGAAGTCATACCGGCGGCAGCTTTTCTGAGGCCTGATAAACGCAAGTTATTAAAGCCTGACTTTAACGATACTTCAGCAATTTCTAGTGAATTACCGCCACGCATAATGATTTGCGCTATTTCTGGAGTAATCTGCATTACTTCATAAATACCGACACGACCTTTGTAGCCATCAGTGCAACTATCGCAGCCTTTGGGTGCAAATAAAGTGAGTTCAGTTATTTGTTCAGGGCTAAAACCTTGGCGTTGTAACTCTTCGTCCGGCAAGCTTTCAGGTGCTTTACATTTAGGGCATAAACGTCGAGCTAAGCGCTGTGCGATAATTAAGCTAATCGAGCTGGCAACGTTATAAGCAGGTACACCCATATTAAGTAAACGGGTTAGGGTTTCAGGTGCAGAGTTAGTATGTAAGGTCGATAATACCAAGTGACCAGTTTGCGCCGCTTTAATAGAAATTTCAGCGGTTTCAAGATCACGGATCTCACCGACCATCACCACATCAGGATCTTGACGTAAAAACGCTTTTAGCGCATTAGCAAAGGTCATCTCTGCACGCGGATTAATTTGTACTTGGTTGATACCTTCAAGGTTAATTTCAACCGGATCTTCTGCAGTGCTAATATTACGCTCTGGTTGGTTAAGAATATTCAAACCAGTGTAAAGTGATACTGTTTTACCCGAGCCGGTAGGGCCGGTAACTAAAATCATGCCTTGCGGTTGTTGCAGCGCATCCATATAGAGCTTTTTCTGCTCAGGTTCGTAACCTAGTACATCAATGCCAAGCATGGCACTGGATGAATCAAGGATCCGCATTACGATTTTTTCGCCCCACAAAGTCGGCAGCGTACTTACCCGGAAATCGATACTTTTACGTTCGGTGATTTTAAGTTTGATACGGCCATCTTGTGGTTTGCGTTTTTCGGCAATATCTAAGCGTGCCATTACTTTTATACGCGCTGATAAACGCGTGGCTAAGCTGTTCGGCGGGCTGGCCATTTCATGTAAAATGCCATCGATACGAAAACGCACGCGGTATTTATGTTCGTAAGGTTCAAAGTGTAAATCCGAGGCGCCTTTTTTAATTGCATCCATCAAAATTTTATTGATGTAGACGATAATTGGGGCATCGTCTTTTTCGTCTTCGCCGTTGTTTTGTATTTCGCGAGGGCTTTCGGTATCTAACTCACTAAATTCTTTAAATTCTTCATCGCTTAAATGCAAACTACCAGAGGCATCAAGCAATTGCTCTATTTTGGCTTCAAGCTGGCGATAATCAACAACGACCACCTCACAGGCAAGCCCTGTACTGAATTCAAAGTTTTCAAAAGCACCATAATCAGTCGGATCCGACGCGGCAATGTAGAGTTTACGGCCTTTTTTAATTAAAGGCAGAATATGATGATCTTTGATCAGTTTTTCTTTAACAAGCTCTTTGGGGATCAGCTCGACGTCAAACTCACGTATATCAAAATAAGGCACTCGGAATAAGTCGATGCATTGCTCGGCAAGTTCATGACCATCAATACCGCTGCATTTTGCGATCAACTCTGCAGTTGAGCCATACTCACGTTGTTTGAGTTTGACTGTTTCTGCGTCAATACGGCCAAGCGTAATAAACTTTCTAAGTAATGGTGAATTAATATTCATTGCGCACCTTGGTTAGATCCTTTCATAGCCAGCAATTTATCAGAAAAAAGAATGGTATAACATCAGTCTTGTCGATTTAAGGTAATTTGACAACAAAAAGCTAAAAAGTTTTTGTTTATCACAACCGTTATCATCTTTATTAGTTAACTTTAGCCGTTAGTTGTAAGTAGTTTTGATGAAGTTGCATTATATCCTGCTCAACTAAATGCAATGGGCGGTTGTTATCAATCACATCGTCAGCTCGGTGGCGTTTATCCTCGCGTGACATTTGTGCGGCGATAATACTGCGTGCTTGCTGCTCAGAGGTGTTATCGCGGGCGATAGTACGCTTGAGTTGTATTTCTACAGGAACGTCAATCACTAAAGTGCGATCACAATATTGCTCAAGACCATTTTCAAATAACAGTGGTGCGACGAGTACCACATATGCGCTGTTTGCAGAGTGTAAATCAGTAAGAGTTTTTTCACGGATCAGTGGATGCAGTAAATTATTAAGCCAAGTTTTTTGCGCTGTATCAGCAAAAATAATCTCACGTAATTGCGCCCGGTTTAAACTGCCGTCGGGGTTTAGCACTTGGGCACCAAAATACTCACTAATAGCAGCTAAACCAGGGCTATGCGGTTTGACTACGTGGCGTGCAATAATATCAGCATCAACCACGGTAATAGCGAGTTTTTCAAACATGGCACTAACGGCGCTTTTTCCGCAACCAATACCGCCGGTTAAGCCCAGCACCCAATTTTTCATCGGTTTATGAGTGGATGCATTCATATTAATAACCTAACAAATTAAAATAAAATACTTGGATTTGTGTGCCCCATAACAAAGTAACCCAACCTGCAATGGCTAAATAAGGCCCAAATGGAATTGGCGTGGCTTTATCTTTGCCTTGAATACTCAATAACGCGATACCAATAATAGCGCCCACTACACTCGATAATAAAACAATGGTGAGTAATGATTGCCAGCCAAGCAATGCGCCAAATACCGCCAGTAATTTAAAATCACCATAGCCCATGCCTTCTTTACCGGTGAGCAGTTTAAATAGCCAAAATACGCTCCAGAGGCTTAAGTAACCACATGCTGCACCAATAATGGCATCTGTTGGGGAGATAGTGATGCCCATTACCGCAGCAATTAATGCTAACCAGACTAAAGGTAAGGTGAGTTGGTCAGGCAGTAGCATATGATCAATGTCAATAAAGGTCAGGGCGACGAGCACCCAAGTAATTAAAATATACAGTAGTGCCTGCTCAGTCGCGCCAAAGGTGTAGGCCACTATTAAGCTTAAAACCGCAGTAAGCATTTCAACAATTGGGTAACGTACTGAAATTGGGTTACTGCAACTGGCGCAGCGACCTTTTAACAATAACCAGCTAATAACAGGAATGTTTTGCCAAGGCTTAATGGTCGTTTTGCATTTTGGGCAAGTAGAGTTAGGCTTGATCAGATTAAACTCAGTTTCTGTATTATCAGCTTTTGTAGGTTTTAAATCGTCAGCCAGTAAAACACGGCATTCTGTTTGCCATTCACGCTGCATCATTATCGGCAACCGGTAAATAACTACATTCAAAAAACTGCCAATACACAGGCTCACTAAGCCAACAGTGAGTAAATAAAACCATAATTGGTTTTGCATAACAGTGATTATATCAAGAAAAAAATTTTGCATTCGCTAAAACCTAAAATCTAAAAACTACTAAAAGCCCGCGCTTACGTGTATGTAGCAGCGAGTTTACCTCGTGACTGTTTATACATTTACACCGATAAACTTATTTTACCACCGAGGGCACAAAGGTGCTGCGCGCTATACAGAGAAACCAAAGTAAAAAATCTTTGATTTCTTCTCTGTGTTCTCGGTGGTGAATTAATCACTGACAGAACTTTAATCTATTGCGCGGGGTAAACCCGCGACTACGTATTGGTAGCAGCGAGTTTACCTCGCGACTGTTTATACATTTACACAAACAAACTTATTTTACCACCGAGGGCACAAAGGCGCTGCGCGCTACACAGAGAAACCAAAGTAAAATATCACTTATTTCTTCTCTGTGTTCTCGGTGGTGAATTAATCACTGACAGAACTTGAATCTATTCGCGGGGTAAACCCGCGCCTACGTATTGGTAGCAGCGAGTTTACCTCGCGACTGTTTATACATTTACACCGATAAACTTATTTTACCACCGAGGGCACAAAGGTGCTGCGCGCTATACAGAGAAACCAAAGTAAAAAATCACTTATTTCTTCTCTGTGAACTCTGTGTTCTCGGTGGTGAATTAATCACTGAGAGAACTTTAATCTAATTGCGTGGGGTAAACCCGCGCCTAGGTATTGGTATCAGCGAGTTTACCTCGTGACTGTTTATACATTTACACCGATAAATCTATTTTACCACCGAGGGCACAAAAGCGCTGCGCGCTACACAGAGAAACCAAAGTAAAAAATCACTTATTTTTTCTCTGTGTTCTCGGTGGTGAATTAATCACTGACAGAACTTTAATCTATTGCGCGGGGTAAACCCGCACCTACGCATTGGTAGCAGCGAGTTTACCTCGCGACTGTTTATACATTTACACAAACAAACCTATTTTACCACCGAGGGCACAAAGGCGCTGCGCGCTACACAGAGAAACCAAAGTAAAAAATCACTTATTTTTTCTCTGTGTTCTCGGTGGTGAATTAATCACTGACAGAACTTTAATCTATTGCGCGGGGTAAACCCGCACCTACGCAT
>NZ_JACJDM010000092.1:0-7479 GCF_014163545.1 Pseudoalteromonas sp. SR45-6 | reverse complement strand
GCGGTAAGCGGTAAGCGGTAAGCGGTAAGCGGTAAGCGGTAAGCCAAAAATTTGAGCGTTGCAAATTATTATGTCAACACTTAAAAAGCACTCGGACAGCTTAAAACTTATAGCTTACCGCTCTAAAGCTAAATTTTCATACACACATATTTTTCTTCGAGGTACTCGTCGAGCCCTTGGTGGCCACCTTCGCGACCAAGACCTGACTGCTTAACCCCACCGAACGGTGCCACGGGGTTTGATATTAACCCTTCGTTAATACCTACCATGCCGTACTCTAACGCTTCGCTCACTCGGTATATTTGTTTCAAATCTTGGCTATAAAAATAAGCAGCTAAACCATAAGGCACATCGTTGGCCAGTGCTAAAACTTCAGGCTCTTCATCAAATACAATGATACTCACCACCGGGCCAAAAACTTCTTGATGGTAAATGTCCATCTCCGCAGTTACCCCATTTAAAATAAGCGGTGCTTGATAGTTACCACCAAGCTCAACATTATCACCTATTTGTACCGCACCTTTTGCTTTGGCATCTGCAACCAACTCTTGTACTTTTTGCTTAGCTTTAGGATAAATCAACGGCCCTATATCTGTTGCGTCATCAAGCCCATTACCGACTTTCAGTGCTGTAACTTTTTTAGCTAATTTATCAACAACTTGATCAAGCACGCTACGCTGTACAAAAATACGGTTAGCCGCGACGCAAGTTTGCCCGCCATTTCTAAATTTTGCCCCCATAAGTCCCGTTACCGCTTCATCCAAATCGGCATTATCAAAAATAATAAACGGCGCGTTACCACCAAGTTCCATTGAAGTACGCTTAATAGTAGGGGCACATTGTGCAAGTAATTGCTTACCTACGCCCGTTGAACCGGTAAAAGTGAACTTACGAACAAGTTCAGATTCAGTTAGTAACTCACCCACCATTTTAGCGTTTTCAGAGAGCAATACATTAAAAGCGCCTTTTTCAAAACCGGCTTGGTCAGCCAAATAAGCTAATGCTAAAGCACATAAAGGTGTATGTTCCGAAGGTTTTAGTACAAAGCTACACCCAGCGGCATAGGCTGGTGCAACTTTACGGGTAACCATAGCAATTGGAAAATTCCAAGGAGTTATGCCTGCAACCACGCCAATAGGCTGTTTAAAACTAGTTAAACGATGATTGTCATCAGTGGCGGGGATCACATCACCATAGCTACGTTTGGCTTGCTCTGCGAACCACTTAATAAACCCAGCCCCATATTCAACTTCACCAAGGGCTTCTTTTAATGGTTTACCTTGCTCTTTAGTCATTAATTCAGCAAGGGTTTGTTTATGCTGCATAACCAGTTCAAACCAACGCATTAATACATTACTACGCGTTGTGGCATTGGTGGCTTTGAGTTTAATAAATGCGCCGTGAGCGGCGTTGATGGCTTTATGAACCCCATCATCATCGATATCACTTACCATGATGATGCTTTGCTGTGTAGCGGGATCATCAACACTAAAGTGTTTTTCAGTGGAGTAAAACCCACCGTTAATGAAAGAGTCGTTAAATAGTAGATTATTCATAAAACCTCCAAAGCAATTATTACGGCATATAGCCAATGTTATGTTCACCACTGATAAGTGAAAGGTACGAGGTTAAAGGCAAAGACTAGCTCCACCTAAAATCTAACATCTCAATACAACCGCGCGGCATAAAGCCGCGCCTACGCAAATTCAAACATTGATGCCAAACCCGTAGCCGCGTGAGCGTAAATGAGAAGACATACCCTTCACTTATCTCTAAAGCACAGCACTCTCTTAACCTCTTTGTGAATAAATCACTTAAATCTTTCGCGGCTAAAGCAGGCTCCTACGCAAATTCAAACATTGATGCCAAACCCGTAGGCGCAAGTTTACCTCGCGCAATTTTCCACCTTTATAAACAAAAACACCGCGTTCAAATTGAGCGCGGTGTTTTCTTTAAAGCTTAAGGCTTACAACTTATAGCTGCGCTTTAAATCAATGCTCTTCATTAACGATATTGAGATTGTACTTCGGTATTTCAACTATTAAGTCTTCATCACGGATTATTGCTTGGCAACCTAGGCGTGATTCAGGCTCTAAACCCCATGCTTTATCTAGCATGTCGTCTTCAAGCTCGTCGCTTTCATCAAGTGAGTCAAAACCTTCACGAATAACTAAATGACAAGTGGTACACGCACATGACTTTTCACAAGCATGTGGAATACTGATACCGTTTTTAAGTGCAACATTAAGAACTGTTTCACCACTTGGTGCATCAATTGCAGCGCCGTCAGGACATAATTCCGGATGGGGAAGAAAAATAATTTGTGGCATTCTAACCTCTTTTAAACGTTGTCTACTGACTGCCCTTGCAGTGCTTTTTTGATCGATGCATCCATTCTTAACTCAGCAAATTTACTGCTGGCGTTATCAACTTTCTCAATGGCTGCTTTTATTTGATTTGGCTCGGTAGCTGTCTCACGAACTGTAACTAGCTTCGCTATTTCAGCGTTCAAGTTAGTTAATTCATGTTCAGCAAGTAAAGCACTGTCTGTTGCTAATGATGCATAAAGTGCTTCGATAACACGCAATGCTTCAACTTGTTGCTCTTTGAGCATACGCGCTTGCATATCATCTTTGGCATTAGTCATCGACTCTTTAAGCATATTAGCTACTTGGTCATCTGACAAACCAAACGATGGTTTAACCTGGATTTCAGCTTGTACGCCAGTTGATTTTTCCATTGCAGATACGCTAAGTAAGCCATCGGCATCGACTTTAAAGGTCACACGAATATGCGCCGCACCGGCTGCCATTGGTGGAATACCTTTTAAGCTAAATTTAGCCAATGAACGGCAATCATCAACTAGCTCTCGTTCACCTTGCAATACATGCAGAGACATTGCAGTTTGACCATCTTTAAAAGTGGTAAACTCTTGTGCTCGTGCTACAGGTATAGTGGTATTACGCGGAATAATCTTTTCCACTAAGCCGCCCATAGTCTCAAGGCCAAGCGACAGTGGTAATACATCAAGTAACAACATGTCTGAATCAGGTTTGTTGCCCACTAACACATCCGCTTGTAATGCTGCACCAAGTGCAACGACACGGTCCGGATCAATAGAGGTAAGCGGCTCTTTATTAAAAAATTCAGCGACTTGGTTGCGTACGATTGGCATACGGGTTGAACCGCCGACCATAACTACTTGCAGTACTTCGTCATTTGTAATGCCAGCATCTTTAACTGCACGGCGACACGAACGGAGTGTTTTTTTCACCAGCACCATGGCTAGTTCTTCAAACTTTTCGCGAGTGACTTCAACCGTGTATTTTTCATCATCAAACTCAAGACCAACATTCACTTTAGCATATTGGCTTAGTGCTTCTTTACAAGCTTTAGCTTTATTAATAAATAAGCGTAATACTGATGGAGATAGCGTCATCACACCGGTTTCACGTTTAAAATGATCCACTAATAATGAGTCAAAATCATCGCCACCTAGGCTTGAATCACCACCGGTTGCCAGTACTTCAAATACACCTTGGTTTAAACGCAAGATTGAAATATCAAAGGTACCGCCGCCTAAATCATAAACTGCGATAATGCCTTCTTGGCCTGAATCCAAGCCATAAGCAACTGCGGCTGCAGTTGGCTCGTTTAATAAACGCAGTACATTAATACCAGCAAGCTCTGCGGCATCTTTGGTGCTTTGGCGCTGTGCATCATCAAAATAAGCAGGTACTGTGATCACGGCACCTAAAATATCTTGCCCTGCAAAGCTTTCTTCGGCGCGTTGCTTTAATGCTTTTAAAATATCGCTTGATGCGGTGATTGGGCTGATGTTGCCAGCCGCGGTGGTAATCGCTAATGCGCCATCATGCTGACAAAAATCATACGGTAATTGGCCGTAGCTTTGCTCTATTTCAGCTTGAGTTTTACCTAAAAAACGTTTAACTGAAATTAAAGTATTCACAGGATCTTGTGTTGCAGCTTGAGCGGCAAGTTCGCCTACTGTTATACCATCAGCGGCGTAACGTACAACAGACGGTAACATGGCTGCGCCATTAACATCGGTTAATGTACGGGCTTCGCCACTTTGTACTGTCGCAACAAGTGAGTTGGTAGTACCAAGGTCAATACCAATTGCTAACTTATGTTCATGTGGTGCCGCGCTCTGCCCCGGCTCAGCAATCTGCAATAATGCCATAATGATCTTTAACTCTTGTTTGACTTACCAATGGTGCAGTAAGTTAGATAATTAATCGTCGAATAAACTGTCTTCAATACGCTCTAATTCATCTCGTAATTTATACACGAACTTTAATTTTCGAATGCTATCAGCGGCTAACTGCCATTGCTGCTCGTCATTACTTGCCAATTGCTCAGCAAGTTGCGCACTGTATTGAGTGTCTAGTTGTTTTATTTGCTTCTCGAACTGAGCAATCGCTGTGTCTGGATCATCGCTTGTGCTTAGCTCTTCAAGCTCTTCACGTAATTCCATTTGCTGCATTAAAAACAGTGGATCTTGTAGTGTTTGCTGCTCGGCACGAATATCAACACCCAATTCACTCAGCATGTATTCTGCGCGTTTTACCGGATGCTTTAAAATTTGTAAGGCATCATTAATTTCTGCGGTATTTTGTACGGCTAATAACTTATCACGGCTGCTGGCATTGGCATGGCGATCTGGGTGAACGGCACGCTGGAGTTCGAGGTAATTCTTAGTTACTTTTGCCAAATCTACATTGTAATCAACGGGTATCGCAAACAATTCAAAATAGCGCATAATTCCAACCATGCCAACAATCTATTGGCTTAAAATTCAGATAGAACAAAGCCCTACAGGTGCAGGGCTTAAGAGTACAATCACTTTATTGTTTATACTGTGAAACTTTCGCCACAACCACACTCATCAGCTTGATTTGGGTTAATAAATTTAAACCCTTCGTTCAAACCTTCTTTAGTGTAATCAAGCTCGGTGCCATCAATATAAACTAAGCTTTTAGCGTCGACGATTACTTTAACCCCTTTAGATTCAAATACTTCGTCGCCTTCAGATAACTCGTCAACAAACTCAAGAACATATGCAAGACCTGAACAGCCCGTCGTTTTAATGCCTACGCGCAGGCCTAAGCCTTTTCCGCGATTTGCTAAAAATGATTCTACGCGGTTTACTGCCGCTTCTGTCAATGTCACTGCCATGATTTATCTCTTACTTCGCTTGTTTACTTTTGTAATCTGCAATTGCTGCTTGAATTGCATCTTCAGCTAAAATTGAACAGTGAATTTTCACTGGAGGCAATTCAAGCTCAGCACTGATATCAGTGTTTTTGATCATTGCAGCTTCATCTAATGTCTTGCCTTTAACCCACTCTGTTACAAGTGACGATGAAGCAATTGCGCTACCACAACCGTATGTTTTGAATTTAGCATCTTCAATTATGCCTGCAGCTGATACTTTAATTTGCAGCTTCATTACGTCACCACATGCTGGTGCGCCAACCATACCCGTTGCTACTGATGGATCATTTTTGTCTAATACACCTACGTTACGTGGGTTTTCAACATGATCGATTACTTTATCACTATACGCCATAATTCTATCCTCATTACCTGCTAGTGGATGTGCTCGTCAATTAATGATGAGCCCATTCAACTGAATCTAAATCAACACCCTCTTGATGCATTTCCCAAAGAGGAGACATCTCACGTAAGCGACCGATAGAGTTTTTCATTAAATTGACGGTATAATCAATCTCTTCTTCGGTGGTAAAACGACCAATACTAAAACGAATTGAGCTGTGTGCTAATTCATCGTTGCGGCCAAGCGCACGTAATACATAAGAAGGCTCTAAACTTGCTGAAGTACAGGCAGAACCTGATGATACAGCAATATCTTTAACAGCCATCAATAACGACTCACCTTCAACAAAGTTAAAGCTGATGTTAATTATTCCTGGTACTGATTGGTCCGGCGTACCGTTAAAGTACACTTCATCCATATCAGCCATAATGCCATCAATTAAACGCTTACGAAGCGCGCTGATGTGAGCATGATCTTTTTCGAAATCTTGTTTGGCAATTCTAAATGCAGCACCCATACCAACCAACTGGTGAGTCGCTAGCGTACCAGAGCGCATTCCACGCTCATGACCACCACCATGCATTTGTGCTTCTAAACGAGCACGCGGTTTACGGCGAACATACAATGCACCGATACCTTTCGGGCCATATACTTTGTGCGCTGAGAAAGACATAAAATCAACTTTAAGCTGTTGCACGTCGATTAAAACTTTACCGGCACTTTGTGCAGCATCAACGTGGAACATGATTTTACGTTCGCGACACATTTCGCCAATAGTCGCGATATCTTGAATTACACCTAGCTCGTTGTTTACATGCATAATGCTCACTAACACTGTGTCATCGCGCATTGTGTCGGCTAATTTTTGTAAATCAAGTAGGCCGTTTTCTTCAACGTCCATATAGGTTACTTCAAACCCTTGACGCTCTAGCTCACGACAGGTGTCGATCACTGCTTTATGCTCAGTTTTAGCGGTAATAACGTGCTTACCTTTCTTTTTATAAAACTGTGCTGCGCCTTTAATTGCAAGGTTGTTTGATTCTGTCGCACCCGAAGTGAAAACGATTTCACGTGGGTCTGCGTTAATTAAATCTGCGATATCAGTACGAGCTTGATCAATCGCTTCTTCAGCTTGCCAACCAAAACGGTGTGAACGTGATGCAGGGTTACCAAAATTGCCATCCATTGTTAGGCATTGCATCATTTCTTTTGCTACACGCTCGTCAACTGGCGTGGTTGCTGCGTAATCTAAATAAATCGGTAACTTCATTTCTTTCTCCGCTGGACGCCAACTTATAGTTGGCAGCTTACTTGAATATTTTCCAATTGCTTGAGTGCATTATTAACGCTGTTATCTTGGCGAGATGAAACTTCCTTCACATCTGACTTTTCCACCAATTCAGCAAGGGTAATACCGTTTAAAAAGTCTTCTATTCTGGTACTTAGATCAGACCATAAGGTGTGAGTTAAACACCGCATACCGCTTTGACAGCCGCCCGTTGCACCATGGCATCGGGTTGCATCTATTGATTCATCAACGGCGTTGATCACATCACCAACCGAAATTGCATGCGTTTCTCGACCGAGTAAATAACCACCACCAGGTCCACGCACTGAGCTGACTAAACCACTTTTACGTAACCGGGCAAATAACTGCTCTAGATACGACAAAGAAATTTCTTGTCGTTCTGAAATATCAGCAAGGGGAACTGGCCCTACATTTGTATGTAGCGCAACATCCAGCATCGCTGTGACGGCATACCTGCCTTTTGATGTTAACTTCATGGAGCCCCCGCACTAAAGAGTGCAAATTTTAATTACCAGAGTAAAATAGTCAAGTATTAAATAAAGTCTAGGTTCTAGGTTCTAGGTTCTAGGTTCTAGGTTCTAGGTTCTAG
>NZ_JACJDM010000091.1:0-9834 GCF_014163545.1 Pseudoalteromonas sp. SR45-6 | reverse complement strand
GGAGCGTTATCGATTGATGCGAAATCTTTAGCAACACCGCCGTATACTTTTGCAAGTACGTTAGTGATTGCTGCAGTTAGGGTAGTTTTACCGTGGTCAACGTGGCCGATTGTACCTACGTTTACGTGCGGTTTTACGCGTTCAAACTTTGCTTTTGCCATGACGGAACCTATCAGTTTTGTGTATCTAGATTACATATGAAAATAATCCACCAGAGGTAGATTAAGTTAAATTTTTCAAATTTCAAATAGTATTTTCTGACAGATAAAGGAAGTAATCAAGAAGATTCTAAGACTGGTGCTGATAGGCAGAGTTGAACTGCCGACCTCACCCTTACCAAGGGTGCGCTCTACCAACTGAGCTATATCAGCAACACCAGAAACTGGAGCGGGCAGCGGGAATCGAACCCGCATCATCAGCTTGGAAGGCTGAGGTAATAGCCATTATACGATGCCCGCGTTAGCAACCTGTTCTTAAACTACCTCTAACCGTCAAGAATAAAGTGGTGGAGGGAGCTGGATTCGAACCAGCGAAGGCTGAGCCGTCAGATTTACAGTCTGATCCCTTTGGCCGCTCGGGAACCCCTCCACGATAATTCTTTACTAAACACTTTCGGTAAAAGGAAAGTGGTGCCGACTAACCGAGTCGAACGGTTGACCTACTGATTACAAGTCAGTTGCTCTACCAGCTGAGCTAAGTCGGCACTGCTTTAGTACGGGGCGAGATATTAGAGGAAGGTTGGTGGTGATGCAACAAGAAAATTAAAAAAAATGTGATTTTATGTGCCGAACGCTCACAAATCAGGCAAAACAGCCTGTTTTTGTTAATTTTTGCTCAATTCATACCAGTAATTGAGCCCCTTCATCACTAATTGCGGATCATAAATCGCGTCTAAAAATTGCGCTTTCAATAATGCACCATAGCCACCAGCAAAAATTAGTTGAGGTTTTTTATTGGTTAAATGTAATTTTGCTTGTTCAACAGCCCCTAAGGTTGCCACTAGCGCGCCATTTTTTAAACCATTAGGTGTGTTTACACCCAGCTCATTCGCAAAAGGCGTGTTGGCATCATCAAAAACACGCTGCGTATTCTGTGTTAATGAGCGTGTCATGAGATCAAGGCCAGGTAATATCCAACCTCCCAAATGTTGTCCTTGTGCTGTAAGTACATCAATTGTTGTGGCTGTGCCTGTGTCTATCACGATGCAATCTTGTTGCGGCCATAATTGAAAAGCAGCAATTAAACCAAGCCAGCGATCAATACCTAAATTACTAAATTGTTGATACGCACAGCTAAGGTTACTCAATTGTTTAGTCACTTTCGCTTCAAAACATGGCACCTGAAATGCCGATGCTTGTGCTAATAGTCCATTGAGTTGCTCATTTTTACCAACACTTGCATAAACCAGCTCGTTAATTTTCCGCCAAGGTAGCGCACTAACATCACACGGCTTGATTTCGCCTTGCTGGCATAGCGCTGCTTTAAGTGCTGTATTACCTACATCGATTAATAATCTCATTGAACTGCCTTGCGTAGTGAAATTTCACCACCGTAATAGCTTTTAACCTCACCATCTTGGCGAATACGAATACCACCTTGTGGATCTATGCCTTCACAGATACCGCGCCAGCTTCTATGCCCGGTATTTAACTCCACACACTGTCCTGCAAAGGCGTTGAGTTCGTTCCACTGCTGATACATGTCATGCAAGCCAGTTTGACTGTACTGCGCTAATCGTTGCTCAAGGTGGTATGTTAAATGTGCCACCAGCTGATTTTTATCAATCTGTTGGCTATGTTGGCTCAAATCAGTCCACGCTTGGTCGATTTGCTGGCTGTAGCTTGTGGGCATTTGCAAATTAATACCAATACCTATCACGAGCTGGCATGGCCCTTGTGGCTGACCATCTAATTCGACCAAAACACCTGCGAGCTTTTCTTTATTAAGATAAATGTCGTTTGGCCACTTGAGTTCAATATCTAACTGATACAGTGCTTTTAACGTATCGTAAACAGCTAAGCCTACTGCGATAGACATACCCATTGCGGCTTGCAGCCCGTCATCTAAGCGCCAGAAATAGCTATAATACAAGTTCGCACCAAATGGAGACTGCCAAACGCGTCCGCGTCGCCCACGCCCTGCTTGCTGCATTTCCGCGACGACGACGGTGCCTGAATCCAGTGCTTGTTTAGCCGCAATACGGCGCATTAACTCACTGTTGGTCGAATCAATGATCGGATGCACTTCGATATTTGCCGTACTGGCGTTCAAGCCTTGATAATATTGCTGGATCTTATTTTGCTCTAACAAGCCCACGGAGTTATTAAGGCTATAACCCTTACCGCTAACTTTAAAAATATCCAGCCCCATCGCTTGTAAACTTTGCATATGTTTACTCACTGCGGCGCGACTAATGCCAAGTTGCTCACCAAGTAATTGCCCAGAGATAAAGCCACCCTGATTGAGCGCATTTAAGATTGCTAATTTATTACCATCCGGCGCCTTCATGCTAACTCCCCTAAACCGATATGGCATTCAGTATCATTATTCATCAAGCGAACTTCGTGCTGTAAGCTTATTTGATAACGTTGCCATATTTGCTGCTGGATATGTTGAATCATTTTAATTAGGTCACTGCCTTCACTGCCACCATAATTAACTAAAACTAATGCTTGTTGCTGATGCACTTCAATTCCTGCGATACGGTATCCTTTTAACCCTGCTTGTTCTATTAACCAACCGGCAGCTACTTTATGGTGGTGTTCATCATAGTAATAATGAGGCAACTGCGGATGCGCGACGAGCAATTCGCTAAGTAACTGGTTTTCTATAATTGGGTTTTTAAAAAAGCTTCCGGCATTGGCAAGTATGTAAGGATCCGGTAATTTGCTGTTACGAGTTTTAATCACTTGCTCAAAAACCGTCTGCGCCGTTACCGACTCAAGCTGTTGTAAAGGACCGTAGCTTAACTCTGGCTGCCAAAGTTTTGGTAATGCCAATGCAACACAAGTGATCACTGCTTTATTTTTTAATTGATGCTTAAAAATAGACTCTCGATAGCCAAACTCGCATTGTTGACAACTAAGGCGGATGAGCTGCTTAGTGGCGATATCAAAATATTCTACGTATTCAATAAATTTTGCCAGCTCTACACCATAGGCACCAATATTTTGTACCGGTGCTGCGCCAACTGTGCCGGGGATCAAAGCAAGGTTTTCAAGCCCAGGCATCCCTTGTTTGAGCGTATATGCAACAAGCTGATGCCAGTTTTCTCCTGCAGCAACTTCAAGTAAGTAATCATTGTCGCGTTCAATGATGGCGATACCGGTAGTCGCCATTTTAATTACAGTGCCTTGATAATCGCTTAAAAATACCGTGTTACTACCTTCACCTAAAATGCAAAAAGGGCTATCAAACGTCAGTAGCTGTAATTGTGTAAGGTCAGTGATTTCGCACAGTTGTGAACACTGGCTCGGTAAAGAAAATGTATGAAAAGCTTGCAAAGAGAGAGCCACAAAATGCCCCAAAGGTTAATTGTCACTAATCGCAATAGTGTAACCTATCGTCGCAAAACGCGCATCAGATTGTAAAAATTGCTCAACCCTGATGGTCAATCATGATATAAAACCTGCACTTTTTATTTCCGTCCAGGGTCAATATGAAACTTAAACCACTTTTTTTAAGCCTCGCAATGGCAGGTATGTGCTCTCAAGCAATGGCCAGTGCCATTGATCAAAATTCCTATGCTAATCTTGATGATGTTATTACCACACACTTAAATCTTGATTTAGACGTTGATTTTGCCGACAAGCAGTTAGAAGGTTTTGTTGAGCATACGTTACAATGGCAAAATGCCGACAGCAAAACATTGGTACTTGATACCCGTGACTTAGATATTGATAAAGTAATGTATCAAGATCAAACTGGTGGCTGGCATAAAGCAAAATTTACCCTTGCTGCACGTGATGATGTTAAAGGCTCAAAGTTAACTATTACTTTTAAAAACCAAGCAGCAAAAGTACGCATTTACTACAATAGTCGCCCAGAAGCATCAGGCTTACAATGGTTAACACCTGAGCAAACAGCCAGTAAAACTCATCCGTTTATGTACAGCCAATCGCAAGCAATTCATGCTCGTAGTTGGATCCCAGTACAAGATACACCAGCGATGCGTGTAACTTACTCGGCACGTATTCATACACCTAAAGATGTTCGTGCGGTGATGAGTGCTGACAACAAAGATGCACTTTATAAAGATGGCGATTACATTTTTGATATGCCTCAAGCAATCTCTCCTTACTTAATTGCGATTGGCGCTGGTAATCTAGAATTTAAAGCTATGTCACGCCAAACCGGCATTTTTGCTGAACCAACCATTTTAGATGCATCAGTTGCTGAATTTGAAGACACGCAAGCGATGATCGATAAAACAAGTACCATGTACGGTGAATATGCTTGGGGCCGTTATGACCTCTTAATGTTACCGCCGAGCTTTCCTTTCGGTGGCATGGAGAATCCACGCCTGTCGTTTATCACTCCAACGGTTGTTGCTGGCGATAAAAGCTTAGTTAACTTAATCGCTCATGAGCTTGCTCACTCTTGGTCTGGCAACTTAGTAACCAATGCTACATGGGAAGACTTATGGCTGAATGAAGGTTTTACCTCGTACGTTGAAAACCGTATTATGGAAGAAGTTTATGGTCGTGACCGTGCGGTTATGGAGCAAGCGCTTGACGCTGCAGGCCTGCGTGCTCAACTTAAAACTATTGCAGCGCCAGATACTCGCCTTAACTTAAAACTTAATGGCCGCGATCCGGACGATGCATTCAGCTCAGTGCCATATACTAAAGGCCAGCTATTCTTAATTTACCTTGAAAACAAGTATGGTCGCGACAAGTTCGACCCATTTGTAAAAGCCTATTTTAAAGAGTTTTCATTCAAATCTTTGACCACCGCAGAGTTTGTTACTTACTTAAAAGCGAACTTAATTGAACAGTATCCAGGTGTTGTTAGCATGGATAAAGTAAACGAGTGGATTTTTCAGCCTGGCTTACCGAGCGATGCACCAAACCCAACCTCAGATGCATTCGATAAAGTAGATAGTGCAACTGCAGCATGGTTAAAAGGTGAAACAACAGCCGCACAACTTCCTACGGCAAATTGGACTGTGCATGAGTGGTTACACTTTTTAAATAACTTACCACGTGATTTAAGCCTAGATAAAATGGCGATGCTAGACAGTGAGTTCAATCTTACACAATCAACTAACGCAGAGCGTGCTTTTGCTTGGTTTATGCTTGCGGTTGGCAATGGCTATCAACCTATCTATCCAGCACTTGATAAACACTTATCAGGTATTGGCCGTCGCAAGTTAATCGTGCCGTTATACAAAGCTCTAATTACTAATGGTAAACGTGAATGGGCACATGACGTATACCTAAAAGCGCGCCCGGGTTACCACCCACTTGCGCAAGGTACTATTGACGACTTGTTTGCTAAGTAATAGCTAAATAACTCAAAATTAAAAAAGGGCGATTTATTCGCCCTTTTTGCTATCTATTTTAATCAGCGCTATTTATTTTTAGTGACTTTATCAATGAAAGCTTGCTGCTCTTGAGCACTGGCTTGTTGCCACCAAAAATCTAACATGGCGGCAGCACTAGGCGCATTACCTGCATTAGGTGCAGGGCGAGAAACTGGAGCTTGTAAATTAGCAGCATTAGGTGCAGCTCTGGTTGTTGATGCTGCTGTTGGCGCTACTTGCACTGTCGCAACTTGAGAGCTGGCACTACTTGTCAAATCAGGCTCAGCTATAATAGCCAGTGGCGTGCCTAATGACGCTCCTTTTGCTTGTAAGCTCACTTGCGGCGCTTCTGCAAAAACTTCTGCTGCTACCGCATTATCAGCACGGTTAAACACCACATCATAATCTGTATTAGCAGCAATGGTCATCGTCACCCAAAATGGTTCTGAGTCGATAACTTGATGCTCATCGTAACCTTGCTCGTACAGATCGGTGTATTTAAGTTTGACCTGATATACGCCAGGAACTAGTTCGATTTCATCAACACGATTGAAAAATGAATGTTCAATTTTCTTATCGCCCACTTGTAATGGGACTATTTCTTCAGGAAAATTAACGGTTTCAGCCACACTTGTCGCACTCAAAAATAATGACACAATACCGCTTAATAATATCTGTTTACGCATAATAGCTCCTTGTTGTTTGATTTCAGTTTGACACTGCAGGCAAAGTTTGTCATTAGTGACTTTAGTACAACCGACAAAGAGCCCTTTAAATGAGCCAAGAAACTATTTTTACTAAAATTATTAACCGCGAGATCCCAGCTGATATCATCTACGAAGATGAGCTTAGTTTAGCGTTTAGAGATATCAACCCTCAAGCCCCTTTTCACGTGCTGATTATCCCGAAAAAAGCGATTGCGACCATCAATGATATTACTGAGCAAGATGCGCCAATTGTTGGCCACCTGTATGTGGTAGCTGCGAAAATAGCCAAACAACAAGGCTTTGCAGAGGATGGTTTCCGCGTGGTAATGAATTGCAATGAACATGGCGGGCAAACTGTTTATCATATCCATTTACATATGCTAGCTGGTAAAATAATGGGATGGCCTCCTTATCAAGATAAGACAAAAGGTTTAATTTAAACTGGTTTACTGTAAATATTTGTAAAAAAACACCAACTTTGGAAAAAATATTATTTTATATTAATTTCAATCATTTACAGTTATTTTTAAATTTTTCCTTTGTGAAAAATACGAAAAACGTTATAAAACTATGCATATCTTACCCCCAAGTAATAAATTTCTAATACAAAAGGAGCGGGTTGCATGTTAGGATTGATTGGTCAACTTTATTCAAGAGTATATAAGTATGAGTAGTACAGCCTTTTTGTTACTAGATCTAGAGCCAATTAATACAATTGGTATTAATGTATTAGAGCCTTTATTAAAAACCCAAGGGCTCAATGTTACTAACGGAACAAACATATCTGAAGTTCCTGAGGGAACGCGCTTATTGTTTATCGAAACATCAAGCCAAGACGCTTGGGGTAAATTGAAAGAGCAACTGGTCAACCTACGAGTTAAATGCGATATCGTATTATTCAACTTAGACGAAAATCCAGAACTTGCTAATCGCGCATTGCTGAGCGGTATTCGGGGGGTTTTTTATACTACCGACAACGCTGATGTGCTAATGAAAGGCATTCGTTTATTACTGGAAGACCAGCTGTGGTATCGTCGTGATATCATGTGCAACGCGTTAAACCGTATGCTGCAATTTAATAAAGACGCATTACATAAACTTACTGACGGTGATATTGAACCAGTAAAATTAACTAAGCGTGAAAAAGCAATAATCTCTTTGATGAGTAATGGTTCTAAAAATAAAGAAATAGCTGAAGCGTTAAGCATTAGTCCACACACGGTAAAAACTCATTTATACAGCGCATTTAGAAAGACAAAATGTCGTAATCGTATTGAATTATTATCGTGGGCACAACAAAATATTCCTGACGAAATTCGCTAGCCTAGCAACTCTTATTTTAATATTAAAAACAGGTACTTTGTGCCTGTTTTTTGTTTATTCAAGAGCGCGATATTTGCTAACAAACGCAATTGCCATTATTCTAAACTCGTCACCTCGATCTGCTTGGAATATGAATGCTCGACTCCCTCACGCTCTACTCTGCCAGCGCCGCCATGATGGTCGTCATGGCATTACTCAATTTTTTAACTTGGCGCGCCAACAAAAACACTCCAGGCACAGTGTTATATATTCTTTATCCTTTAGTGCTATTTATTGCCTTGATGAGCTTTGCCTTACATGGTCATTTCGATAGCACCGCCACTATTGTACTTGCAAATAGTTTATGGTTTAGCGCATCCATCATTCATGCGTTAACAATCAGCCAATTTTTAGGTTATCGCGGCAAAGAGTTTCGGTTTTTTGTATTAGCAACCTTATTTTGCGGAGCGTTGCTAATGTACTTTACCGTAGTTGACTCTAACCTACGTAATCGTATGCTGGCCTCTGATTTACAGCATATAAGCGAAGCATTTTTCTTACTTTATTTATTTATTCGCTTTGCGCGCAAACCTTACCCTAACGGTAGCATCGTCTATATTTTGATCCTTACGATTATCAGCTGTATTTTTACTGGGCGAGTTTTTTTAATGGAAGGTGTGAACAACCTAACACTACTGAAAGAAAACTGGTTTACCATTACGTTATTGATCAATGGTGTGATTGCGCCAATATTTTATACCACTGGAATGGCGTTACTGTGTAATGAGCGTAGAGAGCAAAATCTCAACCAACTAACGAGCAAAGCGCAAAAAGATTTAGAAATTCGCGGGCTATTCTTATCAACTATTAGCCATGAAATTCGCACCCCCCTCAATGGTATTTTAGGTAGCGCACAACTAATTTTGAATCAATCAACCGATCCCCGTGATAAACCTTACTGCGAAGCCATTATAAACTCTGCAGAATCACTTAACTTATTGGTTGATAAAGTACTTGATTACGCCAGCCTAGACCAACACAACGAAGCGCTCTATGAGGAAGACGTAGAATTTAAAACCTGGTTGCATAACTTATGTTTATTACTTAGCCCACTAGCTGAGCAGAAACGCTTAAAGTTTGAGTTAATTTATAACCTCCCAGAGCAAGCTTGTTATTACTGCGACCAACAAAAACTTCGGCAAATCATCATTAACCTCGTTGGTAATGCGATTAAATTTACCGACAAAGGTGAAGTTAAAATTCGCGTAGAGTTATTAGAGGAGCGCCAACTTGAACATCATATTCGTATTAGTGTAATTGACTCGGGGCCTGGCATTGAAGATGATGAAATAGAATACCTTACAGAGCCATACGTACAAAGTAGCGCAGGTAAAGAAAAAGGCGGAACAGGCCTAGGCCTTGCTATCACCAGCCGCCTACTAGCCAAACTGGGCTCCCAACTTGATATTACCAGTGAGTTAGATAAAGGCAGTTCGTTTAGCTTTGATATCACGCTTGTGCTTGGCGAACTCAGCCTTGTTGAACAGCGCCATCAATCAAAAGATTATTTAACTGGATTAGATGTATTACTGGTCGAGGATTTAGATTTAAATCAAAAAATAGCCATAGAATTTATGGCTGATGATGAGCATAAAATCAAGCTCGCCCGCGATGGTAAAAGTGCTATTAACCTGATGCAAGAGTACCACTTTGATGTTGTGCTATTAGACATGAACCTGCCAGATCTGACTGGCCAAGAAGTACTTAAAACCCTCAAAGGTATGGAGCATAAAAATCAACGTACCCCAGTACTCGCCTTTACTGCCAGTTTAAGCCCTGACGAAATCAAAGAGTATTTCTCATTAGGAATAAAAGACATTGTTGGTAAACCAATTAAACAACAAAAATTACGCCAAGCATTAAGTGATTCACAAAGCAGCCATGCACCCAGTATTGCCGTTGAGCTGAGTGATGTTTTATATGACAATACCGCAGAAGACACATTAAAAAGCTCTTTTAGTGAAGACGAGATTTCGTCTATTTACAACGAGTTTGTATTATCCGCACGCAACAAGCTGATCCGTGCTCAGCAATTATTAGATGAAGATAAAGAACAATGTATCAAGCTGCTCCATCGCCAAGCAAGTACCGCTTTACAGCTCGGTTTTAACCGCTACGGTATAGAGTTAAAAAAAATAGAACGACGCTTACTCGATAACAAACCGCTTATAGAGTCACTCACAGAAGCGTTGGTACTGTGGCAAAATAGCCTTGAGCAATATTTAAAGTATGTCAGGGAGC
>NZ_JACJDM010000090.1:0-11761 GCF_014163545.1 Pseudoalteromonas sp. SR45-6 | reverse complement strand
CACGCGTCAAAGCCCGACAAATCGAGTTTATTTTCGACAATATAACAAAGCGCATACTCAAATGTACCTGGCAATATTTGCTCAGCAAAATTGATTGGAATGAATTTATTTTGGCAGGATAAGTCAGGCTTGTAGTTGGCCATAACAATTTACCGTGGGTGAATAATATCTATTAGATCACAGTAACCCTGTGGGTTCAAGGTCAAAAAACAATCAAGTCAATTGTGTAGAACCAGTTCCTAAAAAGAGTAATTCTACAGCCTCAACGCCCGCATAACGGGCAAAAACACGTAGGCTATAATACCGAGCGAAGCGAGGGGAGCCTACGTGTTTTTGTCCCCAGCGAGCGCAGCGAGTGGTTAATGCGTTTGTTAGCTGCCGAACTACTCTAAGTCTTCATCGTAAATACGAGTAAAGTTTTCAAACTCTGTACCAACAAGATCTTTTTCAATAATGCGCTTAGCAACCTCAAAATCGACAACGTAATTACATACTTCCATAGTATCACTGCCAATACTTCCACCATCACAGTGACCTAAGCCAGTCCATCCAAGTGTTTCATTTAGACGATCTTGAAGCCTTGCTCTTTTTTCTAGATCTTGTGGGGTTCCGAAACCGTCTACAGAATACTCAACCATAAGGGTAAATTCTTGCTCGACTTGACTGAATCCCTTAGCAATTAAATCATTAATTTCCTTTTGAATTGCTTTCTGTGGATTTTTAAACAGGCCCTTTTTTAGAACTTTACTCTCGCCAGTCGTTCCTAGTTCTCCCCAGTGAACCGTATGAGATCCATCATCATTAGGCCAAGTTTCCCAGTATTCCTTTTTCTCTTCAGAGAAACGATAGAGTTTTAGCACAAAATATCCTTTAGGCAGCTAACAATTTTATAGTGCGCGAAGGGCGGATCTTTCTACTCCGACCACACTCACATTAATACATTACACAGTTTTAACAAATTAGCTAAGGTATTACTATCACTAAGTTTTCTATTATCTTTAAGCAAAGCTAAATGAAACAATATACGCGCGCCGCTCATATCCTTGAATATGTGCGCAAACAACAGTTTGAGCACTTAATTAGCTATTATATTTAGTCAATTTCAATGTCTGGCTATCACTCTTAGCCGAACTTCGTCAAAGTGGCAATAGCGTTCAGTCAAACAGAAAGTAGCAAAATTAAAAAGGGAGACTGAATCTCCCTTTTTTAATTTTTATTCGCTGTTATTTTTTCGGCAAACGCATTCGTGTAAGCGTATTATCAGATAAAACATAATGGTGGAATAAGGCGGCGGCGGCATGTAATCCAATCAAGTAATAGCCAACTTCCCCAGCGGTTTCATGCAGCTCTTTGATGGTTTTAGCCAAGTCTAAATCTTTACTGGCCAATGGCGGAAGCTCTAGACCAAAAAACGGAATTGGTTTGCCTGCCGTGCTCAAAATTAACCATCCCGCAATAGGCATAGCAAACATGAACCCATACAAAATAACATGCACTAGTTTGGCCAGGTTATTTTGCCACTTAGCTGGTTCTGGTTTTATATCAGGAGCCGAGCCACCCACTACGCGAGCAATTAGCCTAACGCTTACTAAAGCTAAAACCGATAAACCAAGCATAAAATGCCACATTTTAAAGGCATCTCGGGTTGTAGTCCCTTTGTCGAATAATTCGCGCAGTTCAATGCTTGCGTAAACAGCGACAATCAATATGAACATAAGCCAATGCAAAGCAATGGAGAGCGTATTGTAATGAGTTGTCGTGTTTTTTAAATTCATAATGCCTCTCGAAAAATGAAACGTCTCAACCTAGCTCTTATGTTTTGAGAGCTTGAAGAGGTAACCTCTACCCTTGTACGTATTAAATACTCCACATACAGTAACCTATCGTTACTAAGTATTTAGTGATCTAAAACATAAAATTTGTATTTCAAAAATCATGTTTAAATATGTTTGGTTAAGCGTAAACAGTAAAACTTAAAATAAACTTAAGTGATTGGCATAACAAAATAACAACCGTTGGTTACCTTTCGATAAGTATTTGCTAGTTAAACTAATAATTGAAAAGAAATTGAATTTACAACGTTTTTTACACTGTGGCTTTTGAATCAAACAATGCCAGTTCGAATCATGGCCAGCTTTTCAATACCGTGATCGGGCGTCCATCTTTTAAACTCAACAAAGTCATGCTTTTTATATAACTTAATAGCGGGCTCGTTAACTACTGCGGTTTCAACTATCGCTGTTGATGCTGTTTCAATAAAGTTAGTTAACGCATAGCGGATTAACTTATCGGCGATGCCTTTTCTAAAATGCTTTGGGTCAACCGTTAAGCTATTAATTTCTAATCGCTCATTGATAATTACCAGTTCAATAACCCCTGCAAGCTGAGTATCGTCATAAAATCCATAAAAAAGCGTTTGCGAATTGTGTATATCATTAACAGTGCGCGATAAAGGCGGAAAGTTAAGCGCACCGATTAACTCGGCCTCTATTTTATAAGAGCGTTGAAAGGTGGTGTAAATTTGCTTTGCGACTGCCTCATTTGCATTATCTAACTTTGCAATCATTGACTGAAATCCCTGTTGTAGCATTTTTAGTTGTATAGACTGCAGATAATAACATTCAGCCCGTACCATCTTTATAATTATTATTAACTTATCAACGTGCCAAATTTTATAAAGTGTTTTTAAAAGAGCTAGTTGAAGGAGCTGATTTAAGCCTTTTACTCAATCAGTCCCTCCTAAACTACACACTTTACTGTTGTGATCCTTGTACACCGTAAATTGCAGGGCGCTTTAGCTGGGCACTTAAAGGTAAATAACACGCCAGTGCGCCAAGGCTAATTACAAACAATAAAGTCATGAATAACATACCAAGCTGCATAATTTGCGGTACTCCATCCGCAATCAGTTGTAGTGGTTGTTGTAAAGCCAGCAATAACGCAATACTGAGTATTATACCCGTTACGATTGCGCTGCCATTTTGCTTAAATACTAACAAAAACAATGCCAGTGGCTTTGCGCCAACACACAAATGAATACCAATTTCAGCACGCCTTAATAACACTGAGTAGCGCATAATACCTATCAAACCAATACTGGTTAAGGCAATAGTGGCAGCAATGATCATCAGCGTTGTCGCCGATACTACATATTGACGAAACAGTGCTGTATCGCGCTGTGCATTTAATGGCGCTAATTGATGAACTGATAAGCCTGAATCAATAGATTGTAATAAGGTGTTAAGCGTATTTTTTGTTAAGTGCTGAGCATTTTTAAACTCGATAATAAATGAATTATAACCAGCACGAGTCAAATAAGCTTTAGGCTCAAGCGACGTTTTCCCCGGTATAAGCATTGTTTTAACTATGCCTATTATTACTAAATCATTTTCGCGCCCTGAAGTTATATCAAAACTCAAATGCATACCCAATGCATTACCATCATTTGATAATTTTTCTGCTAGTACATCATTAATAATAATAACATTCGCATTACTTTTAGTATCCTCGTTTGTAAAACCACGTCCTTGTAATACGGGTTGTTTAAGTAATGAAAAATACTGCTCATCAACTGATTTACCATAAGGTAATACGTTTTGATTGCTTGCTACCTCAACCAATGACCAAGTAATTAAATTATCGTTTATAGGTGATGATGAACGACTTACTTGCCTAACCTCTGGCAGTAAAGCAAGCTCGTTAGCTACTTGCTCTAATAGCTGATTTGCTTTGTCTCTATCAGCCGCTACATGGCTTGCTACATTAACCTTTAAACTCGTTAATTGCTCAAGTGGCAGTGTGAAAGCCTCGTCAATATTACTTTTATTAACGCTAAAAACTAAAAAGTTAATAAACAATAATGTACACGCTACAGCTACTTGAAAAGCGACCAAGCCTTGCCATACGCGCTTGCCCACCTGCACTGTCGTCCCTTTTCCTGCTGACTTTAAACTACTTATCAGTTGTTGGTAATTTACTATTCGCGTACATAAAAAAGCGAACAGCGTCGTTAATATTAAGCCGCTAACCAGTGTGGTAAGGAATGATACTGCATTAATAGAAAGCTCATTGGCGCGCGGTAATATTGCCATGGCAAAATCGCTTAAGGTTGCTAAAAAAATCGCCGCTAACGCAAGGCCTATTATACTTGCTAAGGCTATTAGTAAGGCAACCTCCAGCCAAAACTGTTTAAACAAAGTAAACCGTGTTGCGCCCAGCGCCGCACTCAGTGCTAATGTGTGTTTACGCGCTGCAGTTCTTACAATAAACACGTTACTAATGTTTACACAGGCAATAATAACCAACCCCGTTACAGCTAAAATGAGCCAATAAATATTCTGCGGTGTCTCTTTTAATATTACTGTTTGCAAGGTGTTTAGCTCAAGTTCGATATGCCAACCTGCAAAGAATGCTTCGGTCGTAATATGCTGTTGCCATACATCATCCACATACTGCGATAACCTTTTACTCGCCTGCTCAATGCTTACATCGCTTGGTAATTTAGCCACAAAATGGCTGCGCGAGTAACGGTTCCACCAAAATGGTTTAGCCTCTGCAGAGGTTAAATTATAATCCCACGGCAACCATACGTCAGTGACCTGCCCTGTTTTGATAAGTGCAGGCGATTTAAAGTTGGCTGCAGCCACACCTATAATTTTGAATTGCTGAGCGCCCACACTAAGTGTTTGACCTATTATGTTTTCTTTACTGGCAAAGTCATTTTGCCATGTTCGATAACTTATAACGGCAACGGGGTTAAAACTATCAAGAGCTTCAGTTTGCGTAAAACCTCGTCCTAAATGTAGCTTAATTGCAAACATTTCAAACCACTGAGGGGTAACAAATGAGGTGTTTACTATGGGTAAGCCCGCTACATCATCAAGGCGTTGTTCACCGTAATACACCAACGCAGCTTGCTCAAATAATTTATGATTTTTATATAAATCAATCAGTGCAGGGTAATTAAAAGCGCGGGTATTAAGCGCCCCGGTTTGGTCTATTTGAGCATATTCAGCTTTTACTAACCGCATTTGCTCAGGGTATGGCAATGGTTTTAACAGCATAATATAGGCAAGTGTTAATACAGTAATTAATGCAGCTAAAACAATACTTAACGTCGCTACAACACTTAAACTGTAAACTTTATGATTAGTTATATTAAGTAATGCATTTTTTAAATTATAAGTCATTATGGCACTCCGTTAAGTTATCCCTTAATAGCCATTGACGTTTTATTATTTTTGGATATTCCATTTTACTCTCACTAAACAGGTTATTTAAGCACTTAGCTGATCTTTTATACCCACAGCCCCTAGCATCTCACCATCCAATAGCTTTAGTTGCCTTGTAGCCATATCACAGTAACGCGGGTCATGTGTCACCATGCAAATAGTGGTGCCGGCTGCATGTAGCTCACTTAATACATGCATAACTTGATCTCCCGATTTTGAGTCTAAATTACCCGTTGGCTCATCAACTAATAATATTGCCGGTTCAGTCACCAGCGCTCGGGCTATCGCCACGCGTTGCTGCTGTCCACCAGATAATTGGTTAGGTTTATGACTCATACGATGCCCAAGCCCTACTTTTTCAAGGCACGCTTTTACTTTTTCAGCAATTATTTGCTTGTTTGGTTTACAGTGGTGATAACGCAGTGGTAATGCCACGTTGTCGAACACACTTAACTCATCAATTAAATTAAATGATTGAAAAATAAATCCTATTTTTGCATTGCGAGTTTCAGCAGCCTGATTCAGCGAAAGTGCAGAGACGTCTTTACCGTCAATTAAATATTCACCGCTGGTTGGCATATCAAGTAAACCCAATAATGAAAGTAATGTTGATTTACCACAGCCAGATGGCCCCGATATCGACAAGTATTCACCGCGATAAATACACAAATCAATACTACGCAGTGCATAGGTTTGTAACTCTTGGGTTTCAAATACCTTACTAATTCCTTTCATTGCTAATACGACATCGGCTTGGGTGTTCGTTATTTTTTGCTCTGTCATTATTTTTATCCTGTTCATTAGTTAATTAGAATTTCGCTATTGCTGCGAGTAAGGTTGGTTAAATCTGAAATAATCAATTGCTGATCTAACTGTGCGCCGCTTAGTATTTCGATAAAGCGCCCAGCCTCGCGACCAAATTTGATATCAACCAAGTGTGCGCTTTGCTGCTGTGAGTTTACCTGATACAGATCTCTTACACTGTGCGGTTTTACGTTTGCTGGGCGCTCGATATAAGTAACATCTTTTAGCTGTGCGACCTTAATATTGGCATCGACGGTTAATTGCGGCCGAACATTTTCAGGGAGCTCTTTAGGCAACGATAACTCTACCTCTACTGTATTATTACTCACCACAGGGCTGATGCGTGACACCTTTGCCATAACAACACCGCGGCGTGTATCTACTTCTGCGAGCTGCCCTAACCGAATATCATCTACTTGATTTTGTGGTACTTGAATAATTGCAATTAATGAATCAACCGAGCCGATAAGCGCAATTTCTTGCCCTGCATTTACGCTTTGCCCAAGCTCAATCGGTAAACGCTGTAATACCCCATCCATTCCCGCTACTACAGATAGGTTGGCCAATTGTGTTTGTGCCATAACTACTAACCCTTGTTGCTGTTTAATTTGCTCAAGCTGAATGTTTTCAGATTCTATGTGTACGGCTTTTAGTTGCTCTGAACGTTGCTTAGCTATTGCTAATTGCTGGCGAAGTTGTTGCTCGTCTAACACGCTACGCTGATAATTAAGCGTTGAGACTATGCCCTGTTCAACCAAACTGGTTTCAGCTTTTAATTTTAGTTTGGCATTTTCGTAAGCGGCATGGCTTTGCGCCACATGAGAGCGCTCGTTTAATAACTCGCGAGTATTGTTTAATCTTAACTGGCGTAAGTTAGCATTGAGTTTATTAAGTTCTTGCTGCGCATTTTCGAGCTGTTGCTCAAGCGCTGGATTGGCTAACTGCACAATCACTGAGTCACTGGTCACTATTGCGCCTGGTTTTAATAAAATAGCCTGCACAGTGGCCAACGTTTTTGCCGTAAGCAATTGCTGCTGCGCAGATTTAAGTTCACCATAACCTGTAACCGTAATCGCAAGCGCGCCTTGGCGTACATCACTAATAATAATATTACTGCGCGATACTGACACACCTACTTGACTGCTGCGCTGATAAATCACTGCCACAATTAAAATAACAGCCAGTAATAAAATTAGCTTATGCCAAAGCGATAACTGCTTGACTACTTTTGTTTTTACTATGTCCATATTGCACCGCATTATGCTTTGTATATCTAAGCTATAGCGAAACACGTGCCAATATTAAAAGTAAATAAATACAAACAATTACAAGCATGTGCTATTTAAAAATTCTTACAGAGCGGCGATACCGGACTCCCCAGTCTCAGTTTGAGACTGGCCATGGTCTTGCGCTTTCGTTGCACCACATATCTCAACCTTGAAACCGGACTCAAACAGTCCGCAATCGGACTGAAACACCTAGTAAAATCATCTTTAAATAGCTAACAAGCTGAAATACAGCAATAAAATCACTGGCATAGAAATCGCTATACGCTACAATCAACCTGTGCTTATTCACCTATTTGGAAGTTTATGCCTGCCACTATTTTGATCATTGAAGATAGCCCCGAAATCCGCCTAAGCGCGCGCTTTATTTTAGAAGATAACGGCTACCAAGTGCTCGAATGCGACTCACCTTTTAGCGCGCAAGCAGTAGTTAAAGATAGCCAAGCGATTGACCTTATTTTGCTCGATATGAATTTTACCCGCGACACCACATCAGGTGACGAAGGTTTGGCGTTTTTACAGCACTTACATAAACAACAGTTAGATATCCCTGTCATCGCAATGACTGCGTGGTCGAGCGTAGATCTAGCGGTTCGCGCTATGCAACACGGTGCGTGTGACTTTATTGAAAAGCCATGGCAAAACCAGCGCTTATTAAAATTGCTCGATCAGCAACTCACACTTAAAAAGTTAAACAAACAAAATCAAAAGTTGCTGCAACAGCTTAACGATCATGCCTCGCCTGCATTTGTGTATCAGTCACACGCTATGCAACAACTGATAAGTCAGTTAGCTAAGGTAGCTAAAACCGATGCCAACATTTTACTAACCGGTGAAAATGGTACGGGTAAGAGCCAATTAGCACAATGGCTTCATCAGCAGTCTACGCGCCATACACAACCGTTTATTGCAGTGAATATGGGGGCTATTGTTGAATCGTTATTTGAAAGCGAAATGTTTGGTCATAAAAAAGGCGCGTTTACTGATGCTAAAAATGAGCGCATTGGCCGCTTTGAACTGGCCGATAACGGCAGTTTATTTTTAGACGAAATAGCCAATATATCACTACCACAACAAGCAAAATTATTACGGGTACTCGAAAGTCAAGAGTTTGAGATGGTTGGCGCGAGTCACACTAAAAAAGCCAATGTACGCTTGATCAGTGCCACCAATGGCGATATTGCCACACTGATAAAACAAGGCCAGTTTAGAGAAGATTTATACTATCGGATAAACACTTTGGAGTTTGTAATACCGCCACTACGCGAACGCATTGAAGATATAGTGCCTTTGTGCGAGCACTTTATAAATTTACATGCTAAAAAATACTCAAGCACCATACTTACATTGAGTGAATGCGCTAAACATGAATTAAACCACTATACTTGGCCGGGCAATGTACGCGAGCTAAGCCATGTGATTGAACGGGCAATATTGTTAGCAACAACCGACACATTGACCGCCGATGACTTAAACCTGCACAGCAGTCAAATCAATAACACATTACCACTAATGACACTAGAGCACGCAGAGCGCCAATTAATTGATTTAGCCCTCAAGCAGACCCAAGGCCATATTCCTAACGCCGCTAAATTATTAGGTTTAGGTAAATCTTCTATGTATCGTCGCCTTGAAAAATACGGGATTACCGTATGAAAAGCAGTATGACACTTAGTTGTCTTTATCACTCATCGCTGGAACGCAGTTTAATTGGCTTTGCATTTTTTAGTAGCACTTTAGCAGCGTTGGGGTGCTATTTTATTGGCCAATATTTTGCTTTATCTGTTGTTACTTCTGCCGTTATCTCAATCCTATTTTTAGCTATTTATCTTAAGCTGTTTATTCGTACCTATAAAAAAGTGATCAACAGCTTTAACCGCAATTACGCCCACCTAGATGCCATTTTAAACGAAGATTATAACCAGCTCGTTAAGCCCAGCTATCAGGCGGGGAGTATTCACCAATTACAACAAAGCTTGATTGAGTTAAGTGAAGAGTTATTTAAAAAGAAGTCGCGATACGATCAGCATATTTTTTTGGTGTACCAATTAATTGAGCATTTTAATGTGCCGATCATGGTGCTCGATCAATATAATAAGCTCAGTTATGCCAATAATGCGTTTAGCGAATTTAAACAGACTCAATGGCAAACCTTACGCTATGCAAGCGCTGAACAATTAGGGCTTACAAAGCAAGACGCACATTGGCAATTTAGCGATGTTATTACAGCCCAGCAATGGCAAATACGCCACAGTGAATTTATAGAGCAAGGCAGCTGTCATCAACTTATTGTTA
Source organism: Pseudoalteromonas sp. SR45-6 (assembly GCF_014163545.1). NCBI lineage: Bacteria > Pseudomonadati > Pseudomonadota > Gammaproteobacteria > Alteromonadales > Pseudoalteromonadaceae > Pseudoalteromonas > Pseudoalteromonas sp. SR45-6. Next base: position 2,145 of record NZ_JACJDM010000090.1, on the reverse strand, counting down.
TGATCGACATCACCTCAGCCCTTCGCGAAAGCCAACTGCAAGCATGGCAGCAAATTATTCGCGTACTCGGTCACGAAATTCGCAACTCACTCACACCAGTTACTGCAATGGCTGAAAATCTCGCCGTGAAGCTCACCGAGCCACGACAAATACAAGCACTTAATGTTATAAGTGAGTGCTGTAATTATCTTAATGAATTTGTCACGCGCTATGGCGATATAAATAAACCACTGGCACTTAATATAGTAGCAATAGACACCGACACATTTTTAAAACAAGTGTGCGCAATATACCCTGACGTTGCATTTAGCTGCGTAACAGACGCCGCAACTTTTAAGGCCGACCGCACGTTTATTCATCAAGTCATGATCAATCTAATAAAAAATGCCATCGAAGCAAGCACCCCGCCCGTTAAAATAACATTAGGTGTGCATAAGCAAGGAAAAGTAAGCTGCATCACCATTGATGATAACGGCCAAGGCCTTGCCAACCCCGATAACATATTCGTGCCGTTTTACACCACTAAACAACAAGGTCAAGGGATTGGTCTAAGCTTTTGTCGCAACGTGATAGAGCAGCATCATGGTAGTTTGAGCTTAGCGAATAAAGAAAAACACCAAGGTGCAGTCGCAACAATACTATTGCCAGTGTAGCTAGCTTCGAAAAGAAATACTAAAAAGAACATTTAGTTTAATCAGCGAATACTTTGTAAAAGCAGCCCCTATTCTAAAAAACAACGATAAAAAAACCTAAACGCCCTCAAACTCAACTTCATGTAATACGCTGTATGTAGAATCAACTTCTCCCTAACGTTCGCTCAATGCAATTTTACCAGCTAAACCAATTAGCAATACTCCTGATACTCCTTCCAATATCCGCGTGTATCTACCTGCGTTAGGTCGATTGAACAACCAACTTCCAACAGTTGCATACAGTACGTTGCAGAGGGTTGCTAACACACTAAAAACTAATCCTAAAATCAGTAATTGCGAGGCTGCTGAGCCAGTGGATGTATTTATAAATTGCGGGAGAAATGAGAGAAAGAACAAAGCAACTTTAGGGTTCAAAACACTGACCACAACCCCCTGCATAAAAATATTTCCTTTCGTATCCTTACTTTCACTAACGACTACCCGACTATTCCCTTTGTACATGGAAATAAGTGCTTGAACACCTAAATAAACTAAATAAAGAGCACCAAGCCATTTAACGATACTAAAAGCTAAAGCTGAACTTAAAATAATGGCTGATAATCCCACACAGGCCGCTAATGTATGAAAAAAGTAACCAACCCCCAAGCCAAGCGCAGCTTTCATGCCACTGACCATCTTACCTTTCATGGTATTTGATACGATGTAGATAACATCAGGCCCCGGTATTAAATTGATAGTCAGACAAGCAATAACAAATAACATCATTGAATTAAATTCCATTAACTTTCTCCATTTTTACTATTAAGGCTTAATATTAGGTTTTTTATACACATTGCTAGCTTTGCAATGTAGTGGTTAATTGTCCATTTTCTAAACTCAACACACAGCCATGTTTTTACAACCATAAAAAGTGTTGTTGAGTTTTTTATATTATTAACTTTACAAGATAAACAAAGAGAATTAAACATACCTATTAGTGGTACGGTTGATTTATTTGGAATATATTGATAAATGCTGTTTATTTGCATCACTTGTAAATAGAGCAAGCTCCTCTGCTTTTTTTATAGCTCACAATTCACATGCATTCCTAATCTATCGCAAAAACGACTAATCCAACGCATTACAGCAGATATTTGAACTGCAAGAATAGAGCGACTATGCAGTAAACTAATTTACATGACCTAGCTGTAATACGCTGTAATATGTCTTTTGTGGTGGTCATTCTACACTTTCACTCGGTTACTGAGTAACCATATAACAGTGTGAATGCAATCTACAAAAGGAACAAGAAAATGTCTGATGAAAGCTTATATCTCGTTAAATTACAATTTCAATCTGGTGTTGTTGGTGGTGGCTCTATGGAAATTCAGTTTGCTGTAGATCCAAAAACAGGTTCATTAAATGGTCGAGCGAATGGCAGCATCCAAGAAGGAACGCTGCATTCACCTCATTTCACCGCTAGCGCATCGGGCCATATGCATGCAACGGGCTA
>NZ_JACJDM010000008.1:0-130517 GCF_014163545.1 Pseudoalteromonas sp. SR45-6 | reverse complement strand
AAATAAAGCGCTAACTGCGTTATAATTTTTTCAAGTAGAACAACTACATGTCAAAATTTACGCCTTGTTATCACTGTATTTATCTGTCGCTATAAATGGTCAGTAACTTAACACGATTGGTATAATAAACAGGAGGAGCTAATCGAGGTGAGAGTCTGTGCTAATTGCAGACCACAAAAAGCAAAAAACCAGTAACATCGCTGTTACTGGTTTTTATAAGATGGTGCGGTTGGGGGGACTTGAACCCCCACGCCCGAAAGCACTACCCCCTCAAGGTAGCGTGTCTACCAATTCCACCACAACCGCATTGTTAAAGCTTTCGCTTTAGGTGTTAAACATATGATTTATTTGAGGATGATAAATCGTTTAACGATACTTTTAATAAGTATTAATTTGGTACGTCAGATTTCTCTTTCGTTGATGTTACTGGAACATCATCAGCTGCAGGAGCAATTGTTTCAACTGCTGGTGCTGCTTCTAGGTTTTCCCACTCATCAGTCTTTTTTATCTGACCTGCAGTTAAGTTACCTAGTACAATACTTAGCACAAAGAAAACACTGGCTAAGATTGTAGTTGTTTTTGTCATAAAGTTACCTGCACCTGACGAACCGAAAACGGTTGCAGAGGCACCAGCACCAAATGATGAACCCATGTCTGCGCCTTTACCTTGTTGAATTAAAACCATACCAACAAGCGCTAAAGCAACAACTAAATAAACTACTAATAAAATTTCGTACATCTTATACGGTCCCTTTTGCACTTTCGCAGATTGCAGTAAATAACTCTGCTTTTAGACTAGCGCCACCAATCAGGCCGCCGTCTATATCTGGTTGTGCAAATAATAATTCGCTATTTTTTTCATTTACGCTGCCACCATAAAGAATGGTCAGCCCTTGTGCTAAATCACTACTGTTAGCAGCAATTTTATCACGGATAAATTTGTGCACATGTTGTGCTTGTTCAGGCGATGCAGTCTTACCTGTGCCAATGGCCCAAACGGGCTCGTATGCTATCACAGAATCTTTCAGTGCTGCTAGACCTAATTTATCAATTACTGCATCAATTTGTGCAGCAACGACTAATTCAGTTTGACCTTGTTCGCGTTGCTGTTCACTTTCACCAACACATAAGATAGGTGTTAAACCCACTTGTTGTGCACGAGCAAACTTAGCTGCAACAGTGTCATTACTTTCGCCGTAGATACTACGACGTTCAGAGTGACCAACTAAGGTATATTGGCAACCTATATCTTTAATTAATTGCGCATCAACTTCACCAGTAAATGCACCCGGTTCATTTTCAGAAACCGTTTGTGCCCCAGTTGTTACACCTGTTGCTGTTAGCATAGGTAACAATGGGTAAGGTGGAAATACCACAACGTCTATCTGATCTGATTTTACGTTGTTGATAGCGTCAGATAATTGCTGTACTAACTCTTTCGAGCCGTTCATTTTCCAATTGCCTGCGACCATTGGCTTGCGTATTGCCATTTTTCCACTCCACATTAGAAAGCGGGCGAGATAGTAACTCGACTCGCCCAAAGTTACAAGAGGTTATTGTTCTTAATCAGTTTGTTTGCTCATAGATTCGACAACTGCAGCAATTTTTTGTGCACTATCAAGGACTATTTTCTCTTCTTCGGCTTCTACCATCACGCGAACAACCGGCTCAGTGCCAGATTTACGTAATAACACACGGCCTTTACCAGCAAGTTGTTTTTCAACATCAGCAACCGCAGCAATAACCTCTGGTGCAAGTGTTGGATCTGTGCCCGCTTTATAGCGCACATTAATCATCTTCATCGGGTATTTAACAAACCCTGCGCCAAGATCTTTTAGCGTACGATTTTGCGCCACCATAGCAGCCAAAACTTGTAGGCTTGAAATGATGCCATCACCGGTGCTGATCAAATCCAGATTCAATACATGCCCTGAGCTTTCACCGCCGATTTTCCAGCCTTTTTCTTGTAGTAATTCCATTACATAACGGTCACCCACTTTACTGCGAGCAAACTCAATACCTTTCGCTTTAAGCGCGTTTTCAAGACCCATATTAGACATTACCGTGCCAACAACACCACCGCCTAACATGTCATCATTGGCAGCTTGGCAGGCAATAATATAAACAATATCATCACCATCAAAGACACGGCCATTGTGATCAACCATCATTACACGGTCGCCATCACCATCATAGGCAATGCCGACATCAGCATTATGTTCTAATACTTTGCGTTTTAATGCATCAACATGGGTCGCACCGCATTCTAGGTTGATGTTTACACCATTTGGCTCGCAAGCATGGCTAATTATCTGCGCGCCTAATTCACGCATTACTGATGGTGCGATATGATAAGTTGCACCATTGGCACAATCTAATACAATCTTTAAACCTTCTAACGACAGGCCTTGTGGGAATTGGCTTTTACAAAACTCAATATAACGGCCATCAGCGCTTTCTAAACGGCGGGCTTTACCTAGCTTATCAGATGCTACACAGGTCATTGGTTCATCAAGCATTGCTTCAATTTGTAGCTCAACTTCATCAGCTAACTTCAAACCTCGGCCACAAAAAAACTTAATGCCGTTGTCATGATATGGGTTATGAGATGCACTGATCACAATTCCAGCTTCAGCACGAAATGTTTGCGTTAAATATGCAACGGCTGGCGTCGGCATCGGGCCAAGTAATACCACATCGATACCTGCGGCGATCAAACCCGCTTCAAGTGATGTCTCTAACATATAACCAGAAATGCGAGTATCTTTACCAATAATGACTTTCTTAGTGCCATTTTTTGATAGTACCTTGCCTGCAGCCCAACCTAATTTAAGTGCAAATTCTGGTGTAATTGGGTATTCACCCACCATGCCACGTACACCATCGGTGCCAAAATACTTTCTTTCTTTCATTTTTAAATTCCTTGTTCGCAAGCTTGCCACACGCCAAGCACATCTGCGGTTTCTTTTACATCATGTACACGAATAATTTTTGCGCCATTTTGCGCAGCAATTAATGCCCCTGCTAAACTGCCAGCAAGGCGCTCGTTTGTTTGTCTATTTAATAAGTTGCCAATCATTGATTTGCGCGATAGTCCTGCTAAAACAGGTAAACCAAAGTGGTTAAATTCATTAAACCGCGCCAGTAATTGGTAGTTGTGACTGAGGGTTTTACCAAAGCCAAACCCGGGGTCTAAAATAAGTTGCTGGCGCTGAATACCCGCTGTTTCACAGGCATTGATCCGCTGTACAAAAAAATCATTTATATCACTGAATAAATCATCGTAATGTGGAGAGTTTTGCATACTTCGAGGTTGGCCTTGCATGTGCATTAAACACACCGCAACGTCTGGATACTGAGCAACTGTTGCCAGTGCGTTTGGCTCTTGTAAAGCACGCACATCATTAACAATATCAGCACCAGCTAGAATAGCTTGACGCATTACTTCACTTTTACTGGTATCAATCGAAATGATGCAATCATTAACGGCGCTATCACTGTGGGCACGAATTGCCTCGATTGCGGGTATTACTCTGGCTAATTCATCCTCAAGGCTAACATCAGGCGCACCAGGACGTGTTGATTCGCCACCAATATCTAATATGGTAGCACCATCTGCGAGTAACTTTTGAGCTTGTATGACAGCGCTGTCTGTTTGATAGTAGCGCCCACCATCTGAAAAAGAGTCAGGAGTGACATTCAAGATCCCCATTATAACTGGGGTGTCGAGGTGTAAACTGCGACCTCTAGGTAACTTAACTGTGGTCATCTATCACCTTCAATACATCCATTGCATTGATATATATACTTTATTTAACCAGTTACAAAAAAGCCCCGACAATCGGGGCTTTTCGTTTAGCTATTTTAACTGTTATTCAGCTTTATCATCAAGATTTGTTTCATCTTTTTGAGCTGGCTTGTCGTCTTTTTCAGCAACTGGCTCTGCTTTGCTCTCTTCAACTGCTGGTTTTTTATCAGCAGTATCACGGCGGTCATGCGCATCACGTGGTTCACGTACAGGCTGACGTGCCATTAGATCATCAATTTGCTTAGCATCAATCGTTTCATATTTCATTAATGCATCTTTCATTGAATGCAGAATATCAATATGATCTTTCAAGATTTGCTCAGCGCGTTGATAGTTGCGATCTGAGAACAAACGAACTTCAGCATCAATTACTTTTGCCGTTTCATCCGACATGCTCATGGCACGACCACCGCCGCCACCCATGTACATCTCATTTTGATCTTCAGCGTATAGTAATGGCCCTAATTTTTCACTTAGGCCCCACTGTGTAACCATTTTGCGCGCAATGTCAGTAGCACGTTCAATATCGTTACTAGCACCGGTAGTTACTTTATCTTCACCATAAATCAGTGCTTCAGCAATTCGGCCACCATATAAGCTTGAAATCATAGATTCCAATAGCTCTTTAGAGTGACTAACACGGTCTTGCTCTGGTAAATACATCGTTACACCAAGGGCACGGCCACGTGGAATAATCGATACTTTATAAACAGGATCGTGCTCTGGTACGATGCGGCCAACAATTGCATGTCCGGCTTCATGATACGCAGTCATTTCTTTTTCTTTCTCGCTCATCACCATGGTCTTGCGCTCTGCGCCCATCATGATTTTATCTTTAGCAGCATCAAATTCAGCCATGCTAACAACACGTTTATTACCACGTGCAGCATATAGAGCCGCTTCATTGACTAAGTTTGCTAAATCAGCACCAGAAAATCCAGGTGTACCACGCGCAATAACAGAAGCTTCTACGTTATCGCCTAATGGCACTTTTCGCATATGTACTTTAAGGATCTGTTCACGGCCACGGATATCAGGTAAGCCAACCACTACTTGACGGTCAAAACGACCAGGACGAAGTAATGCTGGATCAAGTACATCTGGGCGGTTAGTCGCGGCAATAACGATAATACCTTCATTGCCTTCAAAGCCATCCATCTCTACTAGCATTTGGTTAAGTGTTTGCTCACGCTCATCGTGACCACCACCCATACCTGCGCCACGTTTACGGCCTACGGCATCAATTTCATCGATAAAGATGATACATGGCGCTGCTTTTTTCGCTTGTTCAAACATATCTCGAACACGCGAAGCACCCACACCAACAAACATCTCAACAAAGTCTGAACCTGAAATCGTAAAGAATGGTACTTTTGCTTCACCAGCAACGGCCTTAGCAAGTAAGGTTTTACCCGTACCTGGAGGACCAACCATTAATACGCCTTTAGGAATACTACCGCCAAGTTTTTGGAATTTAGATGGATCACGTAAGAAATCAACAAGCTCTGTTAGATCGTCTTTAGCTTCATCACAACCGGCAACATCTGCGAAAGTGGTTTTAATTTGGTCTTCACTCATTAAGCGTGCTTTACTCTTGCCAAACGACATAGCACCTTTGCCACCGCCGCCTTGCATTTGACGCATGAAGAAAATCCATACCCCAATTAGTAATAACATTGGGAACCATGAAATTAAGATGCTCGCTAAGAATGATTGCTCTTCTGGCTTCACACCTTTTACATTCACATCACTTTTTAATAAGTCATTAAGAATGTCTTTATCATAAATAGGCATGATCGTTTGAAAGCGATCGCCATTGGTTTTAGTGCCAGTAATTGTGCCACTGGTACTTTCGATTGCCACTTCTTGTATAGCGCCACTTCGGGCATCTTTTACAAATTGACTGTAACTAGTTTGACGGTCTGTTTGATCGCCACCATTAAAGCTCTGAAATACTGACATTAGCACAACTGCAATGACCAGCCAGAGTATTAGATTTTTCGCCATATCGCTCAAGGGGTTAACCTCTTGTATCCAATTAATTTAAATTCAACTAAACGCCTGACAACTGTACTACAGTTTGTAGCCTGTCGCTACTATATATACTTCACGTGATCGCGCACGTGAGGCGTCGGGTTTACGGATTTTTACAGTTTTAAAGCTATCACGCACTGTTTTTAAGAATTCATCAAAGCCTTCACCTTGGAATACTTTAACAACAAATGCACCATTTTTCTTTAAAACTTGGCTACACATATCTAATGCTAATTCCACTAAATACATGCTTCCAGCTTGGTCAACGGAGCTATTACCACTCATGTTTGGTGCCATATCAGAGAGCACCACATCAACATTTTTACCATTAATGCGATTTAATAACGCATCTAAAACAGCTTCTTCTCGGAAATCTCCTTGCAAAAAATCAACGCCGGCCAATGAATCCATAGGTAATATATCACAAGCGATCACCTGCCCTTTATCGCCTACTTTTTCTGCTAAATACTGTGACCAGCTTCCCGGCGCAGCTCCCAAATCAACAACAGTCATGGCTGGGCGTAGTAATTTATCTTTATTTTGGATCTCGTCGAGTTTAAAAATCGCACGAGAGCGCCAACCTTTCTTTTGTGCCTCGTGAACATAAGGATCATCAAAATGTTCCTTCAACCATCGCTGTGAACTGGCCGAAAGTTTCTTATTCGTCATAAATTAACACGCAACTAATTAGTAATATTCTCTAGATGGCGTTAGAATACCCTTAATTCAAGCCATATTCAGCAAAATTTGTAACAACATGAAATTATCGAACAAACAAAAGCAGTTTTTAAAAGGTCAAGCACACTCTCTAAAACCAGTTGTACTTCTTGGTTCTAACGGTTTAACTGAAGGTGTATTAGTTGAAATTCAAAGCGCTCTAGAAATCCACGAACTTATTAAAGTAAAAGTACCTACTGATGATCGTGAGACTAAAGCACTGATTTTTGAAGCTATTATTCGTGAAACCGGTGCTGAGAAATTACAGTCAATCGGCCACACCCTTGTGCTTTATCGCCAAAGCGAAGAAAAGAAGATCCAATTACCACGTAATTAATTTTCTATTCCGCTATAAAAAAACCAGCAATTGCTGGTTTTTTTATATCTGCGACGCAACTGCAATAAATTGTAAATAAATATATTACATTGCTCAAAAATTCATCTTCATATCACTCAACTGATAACCTTGCGCTTCGCTTTGTAAGATAAAATAGCGGTTAAATTCAGTTTCAGGCATCTTTTCAACATCTATTTGCGCTATTAATTTTGCCAATTCTGCCGTGGTATTACTATGGCCTACAATCACCACTACGCCATCTTGCGCTAAAACAGTGTGTTTAAATGCGGCTAAGTCACGAGGGTCGTAGCTTTGAATTGTAATATTAAAATGTTCAGCAATAGGAGTTGCGGTCTCGATAGTGCGATTATAGTCCGTACTAAAAACTGCTGTTGGCTGGACTTTACTAAGCAGACTCACTAACTGCTGCGCCCGTTGCTTGCCGGCATCCGTAAGATGGGGATCGTTGCCTGTTAATTTTTCACTATGGCGAAACAAAAAAATACTTTGCGGTGCTGCTGTTAAATTCGCAGTAAACAGTAATATTACGCTCGCTAAAATATAGTTCATTTGTCTTCCTCTTTATACATTGCTAGTTGTTGTGAGCGTTTGAATAGCAACACACGATCAATAAACTCTGTCGTTAATTCATTAATGATACCGGTTTCGGCGTTAAGGATCAGACTGAAACCTATGTTTAAGTGCGGTATTACTACAAGGTCACTGCGATATCCTTGCACCCAGCCGCTATGATAGTAAATGGTTTCATTATCATATTCGTAAACCCGCCAGCCTAAGCCATAATAGGCCTCGCTAAGGTGCTTTTTCCACACTCGACGCCGTAACTCTTTTTTTGTATGCGTATAAGGACGAGTTTGACTGGCTAGCACTGCACTGGATAATACCGTTGGGTAATATCCTAACTGCGCTTTTAACCAAATAGCCATATCACTGGCACTAGCATTAACGCCGGCTGCGGGAAGTACCTTGTAATAATTTTTTTTCAATTTTGCGGTATGCCAGCGTTTGCGCCCTCTTACATGGGGATGAGCATAATTATCATCTGTTACCATCGCGGTATAACCCAGGCTTGCATCATTCATATTTAATGGTGAAAATATAAATTCACTCATCCACCGAGAGTAATCCAATTTAGTACTGCTTTTGATCACTTCAGCAATTAAGCTAAACATCACATTTTGATAGCCATAGCACTGCCCTGGTTGGCAGATAGGTTCAACACTCAACAACTTTTGCACTATATCAGGGTAACTCATTCTTGATTCAATCAAGTTATCATACGCATTAGGTACTAAACCGCTGGAGTGACTGAGTAAGTGAAAAACTTTTAAATTATTTTTGTAATCCGTATTGGCGAAGGCTGGAATAAATTTACTGACAGGGTCGTCTAAAGCAAACTTCCCCTCATTGGCTAACTTTGCACTGAGTGAGCCTGCAAACGTTTTAGATACCGATGCTAAGCGAAACCGAGTATGGGCATTGACTGCTAAGCCCTTATTTAGCTTTGTTACCCCAAACCCTTGTATATGCGTATCATCAGGGCCATTAACTATCGACAACGCAGCCCCTGGGATCCCTTTGCTTTTTAATTTATGTTCGAGATGTTGTGTATAATCATTGACAAATTCTTGCCACTGTTGCTTGCTGGCATGAACCTGCGATTGAAATAAAACTAACGTGATAACGAAAAAAAAGGAGTTGATTAACGACACAAAAGGCTTCATTTTTTATTATTTTTATCTAGATTAAGACATTCTTAGCTTTATAATACCATGAAGTTTTATTAAGACTAACGTACAATATTCCGATTATCGAGCTTTCAAAGGGTTTTAAAGTGTTCATACGTTATTTATCAATAGTTTTTTTTACTTTCATTACAACGGCCTGTGTCACTGCGCCGCCACCTGCTGCGCCTTTAGAAATGCCACTCAAACCGCAATTAAAAAGCCAAAGCTATCAAGTAGCCTATGAAACCGAACATGCTTCACCGAAAGTAAAATCAGTACAATTACCAGCGCATAAAATTACTCGTAACCAAACTGTGCAAGTTATTGCCGATAAAGCAAGTGTCACGGATACCCTATTTAAACAAATAACTGATGCATTAACGACTATGAACTTACGTGTCGTTGATCAAGGCAATAGTGATTATACCCTAGCTATACACCAGCTAGAGCTCAACTTTATTGAAGATACTGAATATCAAATACAACCACCGAATAAAGCGTATCCTTTATTTGCGCAAATAACACAACTGTATCCGATCCAACAATGCTCAACCATCAATGCAGAGGTTAGCATGCGCCTGATCCATCGTGCATCAGGTGATGTAGTGTGGTTTGGAAAATCCTCAATCGACAGTGCAAGCTTCCACCGCGAACCACTTATTTACAGCTTCAGTGATGAACAAGTGATCAGTAATGAGCTTGAAGTAGCCACTTTTATCCATCAACAAAATACTGAGCAAGCACGTCTTGCCCGTGCCAATCAAGAAGTCAGTATACCAAGCTATAAAACCATTTCTAAAATGACCAGTTTAGCTAAACTTCAAGGACCGTGTAATCGCACTGAAGTGAGTGCTCTAACACCGATGATGCACTATTATCTGAGTAGTATTTTGATCGATAAAATTAAAGTACACTAAGTTCATGTCTGCAGAATGACTACTGGCTACAATTTTTTACAGATCAAAGGAACTCTTTGACAATATAATACACTTAACAACTGCTTAATTTATTTGGATCATGGATGCAACGTAAACAACACACTCTACAGAAACTACTGTTATTACTGATCAGTGTGGGTTTATGGAGCACCTCTAGCAATGCCAGCAATCGCTATTATGCTGATAATACCTTAGAGCCTACCTCAGGCTTTGCTTGGGATTGGAGCGCGGGTGCGGGCTATTATGTTGAAGATTCTTATTTAGTTGGAATGGATTCTTACAGTGACGGCCTAGAACTTGATATTAACCTTGCTATTTCTTACGAACGCTTTTATTTAGATATTGATCATAGCCAACTCAGTGGCGGCATTATTATTGGTTATAGCATCATCAATAAGTATGATTGGGATCTTGATATTCTTGGCACTAATATGCAAGCTGGGTTTGATGAAACAGGACTCGACTTTTATAGCAGTGGAGTGGTGTCAGAACTTAAAGGAATACGAAGCCGAAAAAGTGACTTTGATACTGGCTTACGCCTTACCCGCCGCTTTGAAAACTCACAAATCTCTTTTGAATACTTACATGACATTTCCAGTGCTCATAATGGCTGGGTTGTAAATAGCTTTTTTAGTCATATTTTACCATGGCAAAACTGGGAGTTTCGCACCGGTGTTGGTATCAGCGCTTACTCAGCTGATTTCACCAATTACTATTTTGGCATTACAACAGAGGAAGCCACCGCTACTCGTGCGGTCTATCAAACAGACACCGCAATGAGTATGATTTTTGAATTCCACGCCGAGTACCCACTCAATCAACACTGGGTATTTTTAGGTGGCTGGCTATCTACCTGGTTTTCAAATGAAATTTCCAACAGTCCCATTGTATCTCAGGATTATCAGCATAAAGCCATGGTAGGCGTGCGCTATGTATTTTAAAACCACAGTAATTTTATTACTGTTACTTAACACAAAGCCGTTATTGGCCGATGGCGAAGAACCGCACGACAGTAGTTTAATTGCATTGCCCGATACCTGTGTTGCACTGCGAGAAGGACGCAGCTGCTATGCTGATATTGAGTTAAGCTGGCAACAAACTAGCATCGGTAATTACTGTTTACGTGATGCAACATCGAAGCATATTATGCAATGCTGGCTTAGACAAAATAGCGGGAAGTTAAATTATGCTTTTGATTCTGTTGAAAGCATTTCATTTGAGTTAATAAACAGCGATACCGGTAAGATCATTGCATCAACACAAGTACAGTTGCAATGGGTGTATCAAAATCGCCAAAAGAAACGCCGCTGGCGGCTTTTTTAAAACGAGATAAAGCATGAATAATTACGGCACAATATTACTTGTTGAAGATGACGGCTCTTTAGCCCAGTGGGTGGCAGAGTATTTAACTGAGCAAGGCTACACAACTCATATTTGTGAGCGAGGCGACCAAGTTGTCAGTCATGTAAAAGAGCTCAAGCCTGACTTAATTTTACTCGACATTATGCTCCCCGGCCAAGACGGTATTAGTGTCTGTCGTGAACTACGTCAATTTTACCAAAGCCCTATTATTATGCTAACCGCTCGAGACGAAGAAATGGACGAAGTGATTGGTCTTGAAGTCGGTGCCAGTGATTATATAATGAAACCGGTCAGGCCGCGTGCATTACTAGCGCGGATCAAAGCGGCGCTGCGCGCCAATAACGATAATTCGGAGTCGCAAGCGGATGATACCATTATTCAGGTAGGCTCTTTAAAAATTGATACACAATCTCGCAATGTTTTTATTAATGATATTGATCAAGGGGTATCCAGCGCTGAGTACTTATTACTGCATTATTTAGCCTGTAACGCAGGGCAAGTTGTGTCGCGAGATGCTGTATTCAAAGCAACCAAGGGCCGTGAATATGATGGCCTTGATCGCAGTGTCGATGTGCTCATTTCTGCGCTGCGTAAAAAATTTAATGATGATCCCCAGCAACCTGAAAAAATTAAAACAATTTGGGGGCGAGGCTATTTACTCGTCGCAAGCGCTTGGTGATCGCCGCTAAGGTATACTGGCGAACGCTATGAAAAAGTTTTATCTTTCCTTATTAGCCAGTGCCCTGCTCTCGATTGTGATATTAGGTTGGTTAATTGATGCTTTTAGTCAGCAAACTCATACCTCGCAGGATGAGTTTGGCTTTCAAAGTAAACTTTTAATGGGCTTCAGCCAGCAAATTGCCAGCCAACCCTTCATGCAAAGAGCAGACTACACCGCCTTACTTGCACAACAGTTTTCGTTGGGATTAAGTTATCGAGCCACGCAATCTTTAGCGCTGCCACCATCACTGCTGGAAGAGATCAATGCTGAAGGCGGACTGATTTTAGAAGATCAAGAAGGGTATTACCTACTCTACAGTAATGATTTGCTTGCGCCTTTTCATCTTAAATTACGTTTAGAAAAACCCCACGAACAAGATCAACAAAATGATATGTTACTTACCTTAATGTTTTACGCTGGGTTATGTGTGTTTATGGGGTTTATTATTGCACCATTAGCTAAACGACTAGGCGTGGTTAATGACGCAGCTAAAAAGTTTGCCAGTGGCGACTTACATGCTCGCATTCGGGTATCCCATTTCACTTACATTAAAGATGTTGAGCTTACTTTTAACCGCATGGCAAGCCAGATCGAAAAATTACTCGATGAAAATAAACTGATGGCCTCGAGTTTATCTCATGATATACGCACCCCCATTGCCTGCCTACGATTTGGCTTAGATGCGGCACTAGATAGTCATAGCGAAGAAAAAATAAAACATTATTTAAATCGTATGGAAGCTGATTTAGACCAAATGGAATCAATGTTGAAAAGTTATTTAGCATTTGCCACGCTTGAGCAAAAAGCCAACCAACTGACCTACTCACACACTGAGTTAAACAGCTACCTAAGCACCCTAATACAACAACTAGAGCCTAAGTTAGTACAGCAACAACTTGATTTACAACTTATCTGTCATGATAATTCTCATATTTATGCAGATTTACACTGGTTAGCACGCGCAATCACTAATCTGCTTAGCAATGCCTGTGACTTTGCCAAACAAAAAATTATTCTCACAGCATCAATGAAAGAGCAAACACTGATAATCACTGTTGAGGATGATGGTCCAGGTATCGAAGAGCAAAATTGGCACAAAGTTTTTAGTCCTTTTTTTCAAGAACAGAGTCATCGCAATCGAGCCGATCAAAGTTATGGCCTAGGACTTGCCATAGTAGCTAAAGTAGCTGATTGGCATCATGGCAGTGTAAGCGTAAATCGCAGTAAGCAGCTAGCGGGTGCATGCTTTACCCTTAAAATACATAACCCAGAACAATTGTAACTTTTATGTTACAGTTTACATTATCATAAATCACCTCATTATGATTAGATAACAACAACTTAAATTATAAATGTTAACAGCATTGGCATTCTAAGTTTTGTAAATACAGTCAGGCGTTAATTCTTCACGGCTGCAGTTAAAAATAAGAGCTTTTTATTTTTTAACATTTACAGTAGATTGTCAGCGCCGTCACTATATAGAGAAGAAAAAATAATTATGAGCGCAGTCAGAGGGGAGTTTAGCTCCCGTTTTGGATTCATTATGGCCGCAGCAGGATCTGCAGTAGGTCTTGGTAATATCTGGGGTTTCCCAACACAGACAGCCAGCAATGGAGGCGCGGCCTTTTTAATTGCTTACCTTGTATTAGCATTTTGTTTAGCTTACCCAGCACTGATGGCAGAGCTAACAATTGGTCGCCATGGTCAAGCCAATGCGGTTAGTTCATTGCGGAAAATTTCAAATAACCCGCTCCAAAAACGTTTTGCGTTTGTGGTCGGTTTTGGCGGTATCATATGTGCCGGACTGATCCTCAGCTTTTATGCCATTGTCGCCGGTTGGATGATCAGTGCCACTCTAGAGCCCATTGCGACTTTAGTGGGCAGTGAGAGCTCTTCAACTTGGTTGAGTGAGCAGTCAATCTCTAGAAACCTTATATTTACTGCTGGATTTATTATTCTTACTGTCGCAATCATTAGCCGCGGAGTAGAAAATGGCATTGAAAAATGGTCAAAACGCCTAATGCCCGCATTGCTGACTATTTTATTTGCACTGATTGTTTATGTGATGATGCAAGAAGGCGCTATGACAGGCCTAAAAGCCTACTTAGTGCCTGATTTCAGCTCTATTTTAGACCCTGAATTACTTGTTAGTGCACTGGGACAAGCGTTCTTTTCGTTGTCATTAGGCACTAGTGTGATGATCATTTATGGCTCTTACATTAGTAAAAAAGAAAATTTAGTTTCACTTGGCGCCTACGTTACCCTGATTGATGTGTTTATTGCTTTTGTTGCTGGGTTACTAATTATCCCTGCGATGTACGTTGCGCAGGCACAAGGGGTGGAAATATTCTCAGCTACTGGAGAGTTGCTTTCTGAAGACACTTTAGTATTTCAAGTATTACCCGCTCTTTTTGATGGCATGGGCACCATTGGCTTATTCGTTGGCTTTGCCTTTTTTGCATTGATGAGTATAGCTGCTCTGACATCATCTATTTCAATGCTTGAAGCACCGGTTTCGTATGCTGTAGAGCGCTTTGATCTTGGCCGTGTAAAAGCCACCTGGTTAATAGGAACGATTATAGCATTGGTGAGCTTTACAATAGTTCTGAACTTTAATGCGCTGTTTGGTTTAGTTATTGCGCTCACAACTAAATTTGGTCAACCTATTCTTGGTTTAATGTGTTGCTTGTTTGTCGGCTGGATTTGGTATCGCAACTCACTATTAAACGAAATACAACAAGGCTGCCCAGAAGTTGCTACCAGCCTATTTTGGAAAATATGGCCATGGTATATTAAATTCATTTGCCCAATTGCAATTGGTTTAGTGTTTGTCAGCTCACTATTAGGCTAACTCAAAAAACCGCTCTTTACACTGAGCGGTTTTTTAAAATCATATCTTGATGTGCAATATTATCTTCTAAATAAGGCTCGCCAATACATTGAAAACCCAGCGACTGATAAAACGCGAGTAAATAGGTTTGCGCGCCAATGTATATATCCTTGTTCGGCCAGTGCGTAAAGCAACACTGGATCGCCTCTTTAACCAATAACGCTGCTAACCCCTTACCTCGTTGTGATTTTTCAACCAGCACGCGGCCAATAGCGCTGTACTGCTCATTTTTCTCATAACAGCGTGCGTATGCAGCTAATTGTTCAGCCTCGAGCCAATAGAGATGCTGAGTTGTTACAGTGCAATCAATATCGTCTAATTCAGGGTATGGGCATTGCTGCTCGACTACAAATACATCGACCCGCGTGCGCATGATAGTAAACAGTACCTGCGCAGACAGTTGAGAAAATGGTTTTGTTGTTAATTGCATAAAAACTCCTAACATAAAAAAGCCCAGTCAATGCAGGGCTATTTACTAAGCTTAGCTAACTAACCGAGCTCTGGATAGCTAGGCAAGCAAACGTTCTAATTGATCACATAAATGCGAAAGATTAACGTGATCATGTTCAATCGTCAGGTCAACATAGCCATCGCCACGAAAACCACGATCAAGCTCAATTAAAACATGAGTTTTATGCGCTTCAGGCACAAACGATAGTTCAATCTCTTGAATACCGAACAAGCTACGGCTATTTGGTTTATATTCCAGCTCTTGATAACAACCTGAGACAGAGTTAAACGTACTAGCGCGTAAGAAGCCCTTTTCAACATCCGCTTTTACCAAGCTAAAACCCAGTTTATCCATCGCTTGCATAAAAGTAGTTACGGCATCATTTGGATAAATATGAAGATGATCTTTATCCGTAGGATCAAGTGCTAAATCAATATCTAAACCTGTTTCAAGCCAAACATGTGATTGGTTATAACCGGCGTTGATTTCGGTGATCGGTGTTTCTGAATGTAAGCGCGCTTCAAACGGAATGTGTTTTTGCTGACCCGGTTCAATTGTACCAATATCGGTTATACGCCACTTATCAATAATATGATTGGTAAAATAAGCACCGTCTTCACCTTCCACTTTTACGCGCGTCATTAATGCTAAATCAAGACCTGTTATTGCTTGGCTAACATCCCCTGCGGTGATCACTATTTGGGCATTAAATAATTGCCCAGGTTGTAAATGCTCAGTTTCAAGCACGGTATCTACTGTTGCTGCACCAATACCGACTGATGCAAGAATTTTTTTAAACATCTATTTCTCCTTAAGCTTAATTCACCTAAACCTGAATCACGCTTAAATTCCTTTGTTACTGCATCTTAACCATATTTAAAAGCTGCTGTCAGTGAAAAAATAACTATTTTTTGAGTTTTTAGCAGAATAATTAACTAAACGAGTGTTTTTCATACACAGGTATATCTCTATGCGCGCAATTTATATGCATAATATACACGAATGATTTTCAAAAATGCTGATATTTCGCTACACTAGGTAACCAAATGAAGTGATATTAAGAATTATGGAACTATTATATTTTGCTGTCGCATTTGTGTGTGGCTTTGCCGTGTACCAACTTAAACTTCCTCCGCTAATCGGTTTTTTGATTGCTGGCTTTGTACTGAACTTATCTGGCTTTAAAACCACTGAGCTACTTAATACGATTGCTAATTTAGGGATCACGTTATTACTATTTAGTATTGGTCTGAAACTAAAAGTTAGCCATCTTATTAAGCCACAAGTTTGGGCCCCTGCCTCTTTACATATTATTATTAGTAGCGCTATTTTTTGCAGTTTGATGCTGTTCTTAGGCGCACTTTCGTTGCCATTATTTGCAGACCTAAGTTGGCAAAGTGCGTTGCTTGTTGGTTTTGCTTTTAGCTTTTCTAGCACAGTTTTTGCTGTAAAAGTACTTGAAGAACGTGGCGAAATGGCCAGCCTTCACGGCAAAATAGCCATTGGTATTTTGGTTATGCAAGATATCTTTGCAGTGATATTTTTAGCCATCAGCACAGGTAAAATCCCCAACGGTTGGGCTTTTGCGCTATTAGTTGCCTTGCCATTATTACGCCCAGTCATGTTTTGGGTGTTAAATCGTTCTAAACATGGTGAGCTATTACCTTTGTTTGGCTTTTTCTTTGCACTTGTCGTTGGCTATCATGCATTTGAATTTGCAGGCTTGAAAGGTGATTTAGGCGCGTTGATCATCGGTATGATCTTTGCTCCTCATAAAAAAGCCAGTGAGCTTGCAAAATCACTACTTAATTTAAAAGAAATTTTATTAGTTGGGTTTTTCTTAACAATTGGTTTAGGTGCTGATCTGACGCTCAACTCATTACTTATAGCGCTTATTATTGTATTGGTGCTACCAGTCAAAGTTGCCCTGTATTATGTACTAACGAATGCCTTTAAGTTACGCGCTCGTACTTCTTTATTAAGTGCTTTTAGTCTAGCTAACTACAGCGAATTTGGCTTGATAGTCTGTATGGTTGCTGCCAGTAGCGGGTTAATCACCTCTGAGTGGTTGGCTGTTATGGCTATTGCAGTATCAATGACCTTTATCATTGCATCCCCACTAAATAAACGTTCAAACGAAATTTATGTAAAGATCGAAGCTTGGCTCATGCGTTTTGAAAGCCCTACTCGCTTAGCAGAAGAACTTCCTGTGAACTTAAATGACACCAAGATTGTTATTTTTGGTATGGGTCGTATTGGCACCGGTGCATATGAAACAATTAACATCACCCATCCTGGCGTTGTAGCGGGTATAGATATCAAACCTGAAGTGGTCGAAAAGCATGTTACACGAGGTCGTAAGGCACTCTTGGCAGATGCAACCGATCCAGACTTTTGGCAACGGGTAAATCACTCCCATGTAGAGATGATCATGCTCGCGATGCCGAAACATATGCAGAACATTTTTGCTTTAGAGCAATTGCGTGCTTCGGGTTACCAAGGTCAAGTTACTGCCATTGCTAACTATCCAGATCAGCAAAAAGAATTAGAAGATATGGGCGTTGACTCTACTTATAACTTCTATTTAGAGGCCGGTAGCGGCTTCGCTGAGCATGTAAAACAAAAATTATTTCCATAATATAGAAAGGTTCTCAGTACCACAAAAGGTACTGAGAACTATTTTCATTTAATTTTCATATCCTTATATATAGCCGCCTGAAACAATCCCGCAGAAGTCCCCAAATAAGAGTCAAGCGCATTTACAAAGCTTTACATCCAGATTGGCATTTACCCATGAAAAAAGAGTAAACTGCACTTGTTGAGTAATACGTAAGTATCTATTTTTAGCACAAAAAAAGCCTTCTCATGTTTGTGTATACGTATTTATCGGCATTTTGTCTTTTACTATTAAATAAGGTTTTTAGATGAAAAATAAGTTTGCTACACAGTTTCAGACAGTGGCGGATGATGTAAATAACCCAAAACTGGTTGAACTTCAAAATCGCCTTGATGAAATACAAAGAAATGGAATGACAGCGTTAACAATGCGCGCAGTGCTATTTCAAAAAATGCTCGATATATATCAAGTGCCGGAAAATCATTTCTTGCGTGATAGCGAAACACCAAGCCGCATCGATGATCCGTCAATTATAAACAAACTTAAACAACTTGGATTTACCAAAAAGCATCAATACCAGATCCATTAGTAATTATGAGGGCCCTACTCTCCCTCATTAAATAGGCTGTTTCTTGCCCGTCACAGCCTATTTTCTCTCTCTCTTTTGTAATACACTTCACGCATAACCTAGCAAACTAAGTTAACCATGGATCCAGAGCTTTTAAAAATAGCGATTAATACAAAAATGCCATTTGGTAAATATGCAGGCCGCCCTTTGCTGTTATTACCAGAACCATACTTAGTCTGGTTTAAGCAGCAAGGATTTCCTCACGGCACACTCGGTGCTCAATTAGCAATGATGTATGAAGTTAAACTCAATGGCTTGGAGCAGATGCTCATGCCGCTTTTAAAAACACATAAATAAATTAAAAGTAATAAATAATGGAACTTACTTAGCAAAGTGAAGTCTACTCTTTTGCTACTTGTTGATTTTGGTTTTAACCGCAGAAAAGCGCCTATTAGGCGCTTTTTTTTTGAGTATCAATTTAGCCACAGATATAGCAATAGAAAAGGAGTTACTTACCCTGAACTCTGGTTACTTAGGCAAATAGATTGTAAATTTGGCGCCACCTAATTCTGAATTCGATATCGAACAGCTGCCTTGGTGCCAAGACACTATTTTTGCCACAATGGCTAAACCAAGCCCAAAGCCTCCAGTCTTTTTATCGCGACTTTTATCAAGTCGGGCAAAAGGTTTAAACACTGCATCCCATTGTGATTGTTCAATGCCAGGGCCATCGTCTTCGACCGATAAAATTAACTGCCCAGTATTTTCAACTAAGCTAATTCGCACTTCGTGACGAGCATATTTCAACGCATTGCCTACTAAGTTTTGGATACTGCGGGCGATAAAGTGACTGTCACAAGTGTAACTGCATAAAGCTGGTAATTGCATATTGAGTTTTATTTGCGTAGCAAAATCAAGTTTAGTGACAACACTTTCTACTAGCTGCACTAAGTTACATGTTTGCACCGTAAGATTAGGTTGTTGGCTATCAAGGCGAGCATAATCAAGCATTTCTTTAACTAACGACTCTAACTCCACAATATCTAATTGCATGTTATCGATATATTCAAAGGCTTTTTCGTCAGCTACTTTATCCTCAAGCATTGCCAACGCAAATTTTAAACGTGCCAGTGGCGTTCTAAACTCATGCGATACCGACGATGTAAGTTCTTGTTGAGCGGTTAATAAATGCTGAATACGCTGCTGCATAGCACTTAAGGTGTCGGTAATTGGTAAAAAGAATGATTTCGAGGTGGCGCTCAGCTCAAAGTCTTGTGATCCACCAACGGCTTCACAGGCCAGTCGCAACTTAGCAAAATCACGCCACAGTAAAAAACTCCATAAGCCAACAGGGATCCCAACGACACACAATAATAATAGATAAGGCCAAACGGATGAGAATACTGGCGCAGAAACGGTAATTGGACCCACTTGCAATAATTGCTCATTATCAACAACGATATACCAGATAGCTCGCTGTTGTTGATCAAATAGATAAATATAATTATGTAGGTTAAGTTCTTGTTGTTGTTGTGCGGGCAACATTAGGTCTTGTTTTTGTACTATTTCACTTTGAAAGCGAGTGGCTATTTTAGTAAGTCCTTGCGGGGTTTGCGCTAATAGCCATAGGGATTGACCAAACTCATCATCGAGCGCAATTTGTTGTTGACTGTCTTCATAGGGCCAAAGTTGTTCAATTACCCCACTGACTAAAAACAGGGAAACTATAATATACACATATAAACTTGCAAATAGCTTCCCCATTAATAGTTACATACCCCATGCATCGGAGACAAATAAGTAGCCTTGTCCCCAAACGGTTTTAATACGGTATGGTTTATCGCTGTTATCACCTAATTTTTTACGGATCCGAGATACACGTACATCTACGGTGCGGTCTAATCCATCATATTGGCGACCAATCATGTGTTGATGAACATGTTCACGACTTAGTACTTCACCGGAATTTGAAGCTAATAACCACAGTAATTCAAATTCATGGGAAGTGAGGGTGATTTCGTTATTCTTTAAGCGAACAATACGGCTGGTTTTATCAATACATAAATCGCCAAATTGTAATTCCTCTGGCGCTTTTACTGATGCTTGGCCACGGCGTAATAGCGCATTAATACGGGCAAGCAATACTCTTGGCTCAGCTGGCTTAATAACATAATCATCGGCACCAAGTTCCAAACCAATGACTTGATCAAAGTCTTCACCTTTGGCGGTCAACATTAATATTGGTAAGCTAAATTTATCTCTCACTTGACGACAAACACTAAAGCCATCTTTACCTGGCAGCATTACATCGAGGATCATCAAATCAACCGGATTGTTTTCAAGGTAACTAAACACTTCATCGCCACGGTCTAGCACCGCCACTTCAAGGCCATTATTTTCAAGATAGTCACGGGTTAATTGCTGTAACCCTAAATCATCTTCTACAAGTAAGATCTTTGCCATTTGCAGCTCCAAGATTAAAAAAAGCTCCACGGAGAACGTAATCGGCGCCGAGTTGTTTTAGCGCGAGTGCTCTGTACTTCAATGCGTGTTGTCGCCAGTAATTCATCCGTGTGAGGATTGACTAGGGAGTATATGGTTTCAACCTGAACACGCGCTTTATGATTGAATTCTTCTAAGGTAACCTGTTGCCAACATTGCAGTTGTTGATCTTCGCTGTATAAACAAACGTCCATTTTATGGGGCATATTTAAAGCAAATTTTACATCAACATCGCAAAAGTCTTGTTGTTCGGAAACCACACAGACTTTTGGAGTAACTGTTAATATATCTTTTTTTGCGGCAGCTAACTTTGGCCATACCAACAAAAAAATGACGCACGCACCAAGTTGTAAATACTTCATATTAAAAAATATGATCAAACCCTATAAAGGCAGTCAGAGAATACGTTTGTTCAAACAGCGGACTGTCGTCAGCTAAGGCGGAATAATCATAATAAGCCAGATGAAAACGCAATGAGTTGGCTCCATTTAAGGGCCAGCGGGCATCTATTTTAGCATAAGGCTGCCAACTACTGCCAACCTCAATTGCACGAACTGGAGACTCTTTTTCTGTTACGCCATAAAAATATGTATTCAGTGCTGCCGATTTATACCAGATGCCAATAGTCGGCTTAATCTGTAACTCACCAATGTTCTTGTGCATTTGCCACTGCAGTGCACTTCGCCACCCGTCATACACTCCGGATACATCAGCTAATGCCTGCACGGAAAATACATGCTGCTGATAGCTATAATGGTAACTCAGGCCAGCATCGAGTGCCCATTTACGTTTATTAAGCTCACGGATATCTAGACTAGGTTGTTGGATTTGAAGTTCATTTTCACTGTTCGTAAATGAACTTTCTGATCTTAATGCAAAAATGTTACTTGGATGCCAATCAACAAAAAAACGAGTTTCCGAATTAAACTCAGTGACTAGATTAAAGGTATGTGGGGAGTCTTGTATCAGGCTATAGCCTAAGCGACCATTATCAAAAAAGAACTGTTCACCGTAATAAGCTATATCTGGGATCAACACTAATGGTAAATCACCTCCACCAGCTAATGGATTTGTTATGACTCCTAATCCCGTGTTAAGGCTCAAGTGCCACTGCCCTGTTGTTATATCCTGCACAGGCTCAATTTCTGATGGCTGTGCAAAACAAGGTACTGTAAGCCATACAGAGATGCAAAGCGCAGTAAGAATATTAACTATCGACTTCATTGTTGTTATTTATGCCAAAAGAGACAACCCAATATCGTTATCATAGCAAGGTATTAATAACTAATCCCTAGACGATTACAATCATTCACACTTTTGATACATATGGAACGATTCAAGGTAAATAAACTTTACATCTGCGTATTTAGACTCGGCTAAGGAGCTAAGCTATTAACGTTTTTCAGTGATTGAGCAATCTCCCATAATGCATTTAACGCGGCATCTGGTAACTCTTTACGTAATACTGCCAAACCAATCTCAAACCCGGCAGGGGCCTCTTTTTGATCACTGATCACCTGAACGCGATCTTTTAATGGGCTATTATCTAAAACAATTTTTGGCACCATGGCAATGCCTAGCCCTAAACTCACCATTGACACCATAGCTTCATGCCCCGCTACTTGCGCATAGATCTTTGCATTAATACCGTGCTTACGCCACCACAGCTCTAACCTTTGACGAGTAAAACCTTGCTCTGGCACTATAAACTCAAGCTCAGACCAATCTATCTTATCGCCAAACTGGGCCAGTTTTTCAGTGAGCAACGACGGAATACGTGGCGCGATAAATACCAAGGATGAATAACCAATACTGGCAAATGCAATTTGCGTCGGTAATTTATCAGGCTTTGCGGCAATTGCCATGGCTTCGTGTCCGTCAAGCACACGGTTTATTGCCACTGCGGGATCGCCAGTATTAAGCTTTATTTCTATATGTTGATGTTGCAAACGCAGTTGCTCTAATAGTTGATGCAAAAAACTATAAGAGGCAGTTACTGAACAGTAAATGCTTACTTTACCGTAAATAGTTTGCTCAGGATTTTGTACATTTGCTCGAAAACGCTGCCAATTAGCTAACGTAGCCGTTGCATAGTCGATAAACGATTCTCCTTCAGCTGTTAACTTTACACTGCGATTATCGCGACTGAATAATGCGACTCCAACTTCATCCTCTAACTGTTTGATATTGCGACTTAAGGTGGGAGCACTTATGTGGCATAACTCGCTGGCACGGGCAAAATGTAAGGTTTTGGCAAGTGCCAGAAAGTAATGTAATCGTTTATGGTCCATAGTGATCCCAATAGTTAGCGGTTATTAATTAAAGTATTTCATTTTTTGAAATACTTTAATGCAAATATATCATTTTACGCAAGGGTAAAAATTCCTTATGGTGACTTTAAGCAAAGCAGCAAGCGCTTGCATCTAACAAATACGAAATTTATAGGATACTAACAATGGCGAATTATTTTAATACTCTTCCCTTACGCGAGCAGTTAGCACAACTAGCACAATGTGAATTTATGGATCCGGCTGAATTTGCCGATGGTGTTGAAGCACTTAAAGGCAAAAAACTTGTTATTGTTGGGTGTGGTGCACAAGGTTTAAACCAAGGACTGAACTTACGAGATTCAGGTTTAGATGTTGCCTACACATTGCGTGATTCTGCAATCAGCGAACGTCGTCAATCATTTCTTAATGCGTCAGAAAATGGTTTTACTGTAGGTACTTACGAAGAATTGATCCCTACTGCTGATGTTGTGTTAAACCTAACACCTGATAAACAGCATACTGCGGTTGTAAACGCAATCATGCCGATGATGAAACAAGGCTCTACGCTTGCTTATTCTCATGGCTTCAACATTGTTGAAGAAGGTATGCAAGTACGTGATGATATCACTGTAATCATGGTTGCACCTAAGTGCCCAGGCTCTGAGGTTCGTGAAGAGTATAAACGCGGTTTTGGTGTCCCAACTCTTATTGCTGTTCACCCAGAAAATGATCCTCAGGGACATGGCTTAGCACAAGCAAAAGCGTATGCAGCGGGTACTGGTGGCCACCGTGCAGGTGTATTGAAATCATCATTTATAGCTGAAGTTAAGTCTGACTTAATGGGCGAACAAACGATTCTTTGCGGCATGTTACAAACCGGTTCAATCTTATGTTTTGATAAGATGATCGAAAAAGGTATAGATGCCGGTTACGCATCAAAACTAATTCAATACGGTTGGGAAGTTGTTACTGAAGCACTTAAATACGGCGGCGTTACAAATATGCTTGACCGTTTATCAAACCCAGCGAAAGTAAAAGCGTTTGAATTAAGTGAAGAATTAAAAGTAATCATGCGCCCGCTTTACAATAAACACCAAGACGACATCATCGATGGCACGTTCTCTCGTGTAATGATGGAAGATTGGGCGAATGATGATGCAAACCTTTTGAAATGGCGTGCAGAAACAGCTGAAACAAATTTTGAAAAAACCCCTGCCGGTGATGTTGAAATCACCGAACAAGAGTTTTTTGATAACGGTATATTGATGGTTGCAATGGTGAAAGCCGGTGTAGAATTAGCGTTTGAGACCATGACTGCAGCGGGTATTATAGCTGAGTCAGCATATTATGAATCGCTACATGAAACGCCATTAATTGCCAATACCATTGCACGTAAAAAATTATTCGAAATGAACCGCACAATCTCTGATACAGCAGAGTATGGTTGTTACTTATACAATCACGCATGTTTGCCACTGTTACAAGACTTTATGCAAAACATCGATACTGATGTGATTGGTAGAGGCTTAGGCGAGCGCTGTAATCATGTTGATAACCAAACACTAATTGCAATCAACAAGTCGTTGCGTGAGCACCCTGTTGAAATCATTGGTACCAAATTGCGTGGCTACATGTCAGCAATGAAGAAAATTGTTTAACCCTGGAAAGTAACAATTTCGCTTGTTAGAAACCAAGCCCACATGCTAAACGCAGTGGGCTTTTTCATTTTATTAATTTGTCTAAAGACGCCTTAGCGTAAATTATAAACTGAGTACTTACTCTATTAGATGATGAACTGTATGAAAAAAACATGCTAAAATACCCTCATAATTTGTAAAGTCAGTACCCACAATGCCGTATAAAAGTCTTAGTATCACACGTAAGATCACTATTTTAGGGATCGCTATTGCCTTGTCAGTCGCCAGCTTAATTGGCATTACGGCGCTGTTATCCGCCAAAACCATTATCGAACAACGGATGATACAATCTGAGTTGCCCAGTAAACTACACGCAATAAATAACTATATAAGCTTAGAGATCAATGAATTACTCAGTGCGGCCGAACAAGTATCAAGTAATCATTTTATACTCGCGTGGGCAAATAGTCGTGATAACAATGATGACGTTTTAATCAAAGAATTAAATCGTCTGGTAAAACAATACGGCTTAGCAACCGCATCATGGGCAAATCGCGATACCGCGCAGTACTGGAATCAAGATGGCTTTTTAAGAGTATTAGATCGGCAGCAAGATGGCTGGTTTTTTGATTTTAAAAACGCCAACCAAGCTTACTCTATTAGCTTATATCAAGAGCCTAATGGCGACACAAAAATGTTTGTTAATCATCAACAGATCAATGGCATCGGCTTAACCGGACTGGCAAAAAGTATTGATGATATGCAGGCACTACTGAATAAATTTACTATCGAGCAGACTGGCTTTGTATTTATTACTGACGATAAAGGCGTAATTAAACTCCATCAAGACGTTAATAAAGTAGAAAAAACAAATCTAGATAGCTTGTATGGTCATCAAGTAAGTGGTCAATTATTAACAAGCAATGAATTTAACTTGCAAGAAGTCGAACTCAATGGCGACACTTTTTTCCTTGCGGCGAGTCCAATTAAAAACACTCAACTCTATGTGGTTGCACAAGTACCAAAAGCAGAAGTGTTTGCCGGGATCACCACTTTACAATGGCAAATTTTAAGTTTTGCTATCGCAATTGCGCTGTTGGCATGTATCGTTAGTTTTTTACTGGCTCGTTCGTTAGCTTCACCGCTATCAAAAATGGCAGAGTTATTTACTCGTTTAGGGTCTGGTGATGCCAATCTAGCTTATCGTTTACCTCACAGTGACCAGCCTGAGCTATCAGCATTAACGAATGGTTTTAACCAATTCATTGATAAAATTGAAACCGCTATTGCGCAAGTCTCCCACGAAAGTTTAGAAATTCGTCAAAGCTCAGATCAGGTATTTACTCAAGCCAAGCGTAACTCACAGGCAATGGACAACCAAAAAGAGCAGACTATCTCTGTTGCAGCAGCAATCAACGAAATGGGCGCGACAGTGCAAGAAATTGCCCACAGCGCCGCAACTGCCGCAAAACTGACCGAAGATAGTAAAGCGAATACATTACAGAGCCACCAGCAAGTAGTGCAAAGCCAACAGAGTATTACCGCATTAGCCAGTGATATTGACACAATTGCGGGACAAGTGACTGAGCTTGCCAATAAAACTCAGACTATTGCCAGTATTGTTGACTCTATTCGTGGTATTTCAGAGCAAACCAATTTATTAGCACTAAATGCAGCAATTGAATCAGCACGTGCTGGTGAACATGGCCGCGGCTTTGCCGTAGTTGCGGATGAAGTACGAGCCTTAGCCAACCGTACGTCACAATCAACGACTGAAATTCAATCAATGATTGAAGAGCTCGCGAAAACAGCTACCAATGTGGTTGAACATATTGCCCAGTCCAAAGATAAAGCTCAGTACAGCGTAGCAACAATGCAAAGCTCTGTGCAGTTGCTTGATGCCATTACCAATACCGCTAATGAAATTAATGATATGGCAACCTTGATTGCAACAGCTACTGAAGAGCAAAGTAGTGTGGTTGCTGACGTCGGCCGCAATATTGAACAAATTAGTGAGATCAGCGATATGGCAATGCGAGAACAAATTGATACCGAGCAGGCGATCAAAGGACTTGCAACCAGCGCACAAACCTTAGCAAGTTTAGTCGCCACCTTTGAAAAGCGCTGACACAGTTTGTAACATTTAACATCTACCCCGACTAAAAAACAGACTAAACTTAATAAGTCAGTAATTAGTTGGGGTATGATTATGACAATATTAACGCGGCTTTATAAGCTAGCAGTCATTG
The DNA here is from genome assembly GCF_014163545.1 of Pseudoalteromonas sp. SR45-6. Taxonomy (NCBI): domain Bacteria; kingdom Pseudomonadati; phylum Pseudomonadota; class Gammaproteobacteria; order Alteromonadales; family Pseudoalteromonadaceae; genus Pseudoalteromonas; species Pseudoalteromonas sp. SR45-6. The sequence goes on along the minus strand of NZ_JACJDM010000008.1, from coordinate 103,668 downwards.
TGCTGCTTTTTAGTATCTCTGCCTGTACCAGTGTGAGTAATCAACCAATACTCATCCCGCCACCAGTGACTGAAAACCAATCTTTCACGCTTTACCCAGTAGAAAGTAGTGAACAGATTTTTACCTTAAGCGATACAATAACACAACAACTCGATGCAGCCTTTCCAAGTACTAAACGCAATTTAAACACAACTCGAAAGTTACTAAACTTTTTGTTAGAAAATGGCGATGCATCCTTACTATATCAAGCAGGGGCTACCCTAACCGCCAATCAAGCCTACCGAGATTTAAATGCTAACTGTTTATCATTATCGATTTTGGCCTATAGTATCGCGGAATATTTAGGCATGCAGGGGCAATTTCAAACGGTTCATATTCCTGAGTATTGGGCGCTAAATAAAGGCTATAACTTATTGACTGGGCATATTAATTTGATCGTCACACAGCGTCGTAATAACCACACTAATGTGACTTATGTGTATGACGCAAAAACCTCATTAGTGATTGATTTTGATCCGAACTCGCGAGGTGAGAAATTTCAGACGACCCCCATCAGCAAACAACGAATTACCGCGATGTTTTATAACAATAAAGGGGCAGCGGCAATGCTCAATCAAAATTATGATTTAGCCTATAGCTACTTTTTAGCGGCAACAAAAGCAGATAAATATTACTCTGCTGCATGGGGTAACTTAGCCGTATTACTTCGCCTTGATTCTCAGTATGATAACGCCGAATTAGCCTATAATTATGCTTTGCTGCTTAATAACGACAACAATACAGCACTGGGCAACTTAGCTTTACTGTATCAACTCACCGACCGTCCTGAGCTGGCAGACAAGATTTTATATAAACTTGATTTGAAGCGCCAAAGTAATCCGTATTATCATGTGTCATTAGGAAATAACGCATACCTTGGACAAAACTATCAAGATGCCATCAAGCATTTCAATAAAGCAAAAAGAATTGATGATGATATTCATGATAGCTACTTTGGTCTTGCCCGCACTTATTATCAGTTAGGTGATTTTAAGCAAGCATATCGCCAATTACGTTTGGCTAATAAACATGCCGATTTTGACCATGATAAGCAACGTTATCAAAATAAATTACAGGCACTAAGTGACATGACTGCGCGAGTAATTAATCATTAACTATTTTATTTTGCTATTGAGCCTCAGCTTTTCAACATTGTGCCAAAGTAATAGCAGCGCGCAGCAACAGCTGATCGATGATCTGAGGCATCTAAGCTCTACGGCTCTAAGCGGTAGAAAAACCAATACCGACGGCGCGCATACCAGTGCCCAATACATTAGTACGCGACTGCAAACGCTCGGTTACAATACACAATTACAGCCGTTTAGTTACAGCCATGGCTGGTCTTCAAAAGCAACGGGGCAAAATGTAGTTGCGACTTTAAAACCACCGCACTTAGTCAAGACTCATTTGGTAATTACCGCTCATTATGATCACTTAGGTATGCGTGGTAACACTTTATATGCAGGCGCAAACGATAATGCCAGTGGCGTCAGTGCCTTGTTATTCCTAGCGCAACGCTTCGCACACACAAATCTGCCTTTCCAACTTAGTTTTGTTGCTACTGACGCAGAGGAAAATGGTTTACATGGAGCTGAATATTTTGTTAGTCAATTGCAAATCGACGACAGCGTAAACGTGCTAAATATTAATTTGGATATGTTAGCAGTAAAGCCGCCAAAAAAAATCTTATATGCCTTTGTCTCACATGCACAACGCAGTGCTTTACAAGCACAACTACAGCAGGTGCCTGAGCATAATTTAAAGATAAAAGTAGCTAGTTCATCAACCACAATGAACAGAATGACCCTCGGAGATAGTATTGATTGGCGCCGAGCAAGCGACCATTATGCGTTTGCTAAAGCCGGAATTGCTTATATTTACTTTGGCATGGGTCATGACCCCCACCATCATAAAAGTTCCGACCTACTAAATAATATTGACCAAGCGCTTTATATTGATGCAGTTAATTATATTGCCGCATTTATTAGCCAACTTGATATAAACGATATCAACGATATAAACGATATAAACGATATAAACACTCTTTGAGCTAAATTGTAGATAGTAAATATATTTTAAACTGAATTCAGGTTAGCAAAATCCCAGAGCTAACAAACGCTCGCTTTTGTGCCTTACTTAAGCGTTTAATTTTTATCTCAAGCTTGCTGGCTTCACTGCGAGAACCGACTTCACATTGATATATTAAAGTCAGTGGCCCCTTCCCCTTTAAGTTTTTAGCCCCTTTGCCCGCTTGATGTGCTGCAAATCGTTTTGCCACATCCGTGCTGATCCCAGTGTACCAATGCCCTAAACGTGTTTGTACAATATAAAGTGACCACGTGGAGATCTTAGTTGTCATAGTATTTTCAGTAGTAGTTAAACTTTTTGCGGACTCAGAGGTCAAAATTACGCTCCAAACATCGATAGTAAAAATTAAGTCACAAACAATTACTCAAAAGGGTTTTACCTTAGGTGACTAATCGGTATCATGCAGTTTATAAAAAATAAGGATCCAAACAAACAATGCAGTCGTTAAAAACTTTTTCTCTTTGGTTTATCGTTGCTCTGACCTTAAGCGCAACCGCCGGTTGTTCTAGCTGGGTTTATCGTATCAACATCCCACAAGGTAACTTTTTAGAACAAACCGATGTTGACAAGCTTCGTATCAATATGACCCGTGAGCAAGTTCTTTATGTATTAGGTAAACCTGTTGCAGAAGACGCTTTCGATAAAAACACGTGGCATTACTTATATTCTTTTAATCTTGGCCGTGATAACGAACAACGTAAATCACTGACTATTAATTTTGAAAATGAAAAATTGGTATCGCTCAGTGGTGACTATGAACAACCCGCAGAGTTTAATACACCGCTTGAGCAATAACGCTCCAGTTCAGTAAATTACGAAAAGGTTAGCAACAGCTAACCTTTTTTGTTTGAGCTATTATTTAGCTTTATCAAGCGGTCGCCCACCTGTAATTTTATTAGCACGACCTTCGTCTTTAGCTTTTTCTGCACGTTTTCGTCGTGCGTCTTTAGGATCAGCAATTAAAGGACGGTAAATTTCAATTCTATCGCCATCCTCAAGCACTTGCGTAAGCTTGCAGGTACGGTTCCATATTCCTAAGGTTAATGCTAAGCCATCAATTTCAGGGCACTTAGCGAGGATACCTGATTGCATCACGGCATTTTCTGCCGTTGTACCAACTGGTACTTCAACAAGCAAACACGTTGCCGTGGTAGGTAATGCATACACAACTTCAACTTTTATCATCATCGCAGTCCATATACCTGTTTAGCGCGTTGAGTAAATGCATTCACCATGTTTTTTGCAACATCGTTAAATACGCGCCCAAACGCAAGTTCAATTAATTTACTCGCAAATTCAAACTCAAGCTGTAGCTGAACTTTACATGCATTGTCATCCAACACTTGAAAATGCCAACGCCCTTGCAAGGCTTTAAATGGCCCATCAACTAAGCGCAATGTTACTGTATTATCATCTACAAAGGTGTTTTCAGTAGTAAACCATTTTTTTATACCCGCTTTGGAAATTTCCAAACTTGCCGTCATGGTATTACCTTGCTGTGCAATAATTTTTGCATCCGAACAATGGGGTAAAAATTCAGGATAAGCATCCACATCATTGACTAAATCAAACATTTCTTTGCTGCTATACATTACTAGCGCACTTTTTTCTATTTGTGGCATACTCACTCCCAACTGTGTGGGCGAATTTTAGCAAGCTTTGCGTTTTTCCCCAAACTTTCATGGCGCTTTATTTACAAACACTTTTTTATTAGCAAAAATAAAAAATCGATGTAAAAAGCAGAGCTTTACGTATAATATGGGCCACTATGGCTAAGAAAAATTCATCTAAATCGACAAGTAATACTATCGCGCTAAATAAAAAGGCGCGTCATGAGTATTTTTTACACGACAAGTTTGAGGCTGGTGTTGAACTACAAGGCTGGGAAGTAAAAAGTATCCGAGCTGGTAAAGTAAACATCTCTGAAACATACATTCACCTTAAAAATGGCGAAGCGTTTTTGCTTGGCAGTCAAATACAGCCTCTCAATAGTGCTTCAACCCATGTTATTTGCGATCCATTACGTTATCGCAAGTTATTATTAAGCAGACGCGAGCTAGATCGCTTAGTCGGTGCGACTGAGCGCGATGGCTATTCATTAATCGCCACTGCCATGTATTGGAAAAAATGCTGGGTGAAACTTGAGTTCCACCTTGGTAAAGGTAAAAAAATGCATGACAAACGTGAAGACGGTAAAAACAAAGACTGGTCTCGCGAAAAAGAACGGTTAATGAAGCACAAAGTTTAATCTATCTAAACAACCTCAAAAACGCCTAACCCAGTTAGGCGTTTTTATTTATATCCCTTAAATCCTTCTAACTGTATCAAATATAGTACACCTCTTTACAATTCAATTTGATAACAAACCCGTTACATGGTATTGATGTGTGTGGTTCATTTGACCAGATAAAATTAACATTATAACAAGGATTTAAGGATGAAGAACATACTCCCATTTAAACCTAAGCTAATCGCTTGTGTAACACTTGCACTTTCAACAGCGGGTTATACTTCTCAATCATTTGCTGCGGACGAAGCAAAAAAAGTTGAACGTATTGAAGTGACGGGTTCTAGAATAAAGCGAACAGATATTGAAGGCCCTTCCCCAGTACAATCAATTAGTCGCGCCGATATCGATAATATGGGCTATGACAACTTACAACAATTACTGGAAAGAATGCCTGCTGCTGGTAATGGTACTTTTTCTACTCGCGGTAATAATCAGGATTCGACCGCTAACGGCTCTGCAGCGGTATCGCTACGAGGTTTAGGCGCTGATGCAACACTTGTATTAATTAATGGCCGTCGAGTAGCTATAAGCGCATTTGCGGAGAGTATCACTAACTCATTTGTTGATATTAACAGTATTCCGGTCTCTGCTATCGAACGTATTGATATTCTTAAAGATGGTGCCTCTGCAATTTATGGTTCCGATGCCGTTGCAGGTGTGGTGAATATTATTTTGAAAAAAGACATCGATGGTTTAGAAGTTAATTTAGGTTATGGTGGTACTGACGGCCCTAACTATGAAGAAACCTCAGCAAGCATAGTTTGGGGTACCTCAAACGAAAAAAGCAGTGCGTCTGTGATCATCGATTACTTTAAAAACACCTCTTTATCATCAGATGAAATGGGCCGCTTAGGCACTGCTAATCAAACCGCGAATGGTGGTGAAGATTTCCGTTCATCTCGTGGCTTTCCAGGTACATTTGGCGTGAATGGCGTCCAAACTCCAGATCCAAGTTGTCCTGCAGATCAAATTAGTGGTAGCGATAGTTGTGTGTTTGATTATGGACCCTATGGCTATATTGCCCCAGCTTCTGAACGCGTTGGCGCGATTTCTCAGTTTGAATATAACTTTGATAATGGTATTACTGCCTTTATGGAAATGGCTATTCAACACAACAATTCAATTGCCGCAGGTGCTCCAACACCATTAGATAAAGATGCAGGTTTAACAGTCCCAGGGAATCATCCAAATAATCCTTTCAATCAAGAAGTAATTATCAACTACTATAGAACTGTTGATGCGGGTGCCCGTCAATGGGATATTGAGTCAGACACTTTGCGATTTGTTGCCGGTCTACGTGGTGAAATTAGCGATTGGAGCTGGGAAGCCGCTGTACAAAAAGGCCGTAGTAAATCAATGCAAACCGGTGATCGTACTCAAGGCTGGGTAAGAACTGATTTTTTACAGCAAGAAATAGATGCCGGCAACTACAACCCATTTGGCGGCACTTATAATGATCCTGCAGTCATTGAACGTATTTCAACCAGCCTAGTTCGTCGTGGTGAATCACATATGACCTCTTTTGATGCCAACATCACTGGCGAAGCGTTTAGTTTTGGTGACAATGTCGTGATGATGGCGGCTGGTATTGAGTACCGTGAAGAGGATGTCAGTGATACCCCTGATGATCAATTTCAGCGAGGTTTAATTTTTGGTACTGAGTCCGTTTCTGCTGCCGCTGAGCGGGACCAATACGCTGCCTATGTTGAATTCTCAATCCCATTAGCTGATAGCTTAGAATTACAACTTGCAGGTCGTTACGATGATTACAGTGACTTTGGTACCACAACCAATCCTAAAGTAGCGCTGCGCTGGGCACCTACTGATGAAATTACTGTTCGCGGCTCTTGGGCACAAGGTTTTAGAGCACCTTCACTAGCACAAATAGGTCTAGGTCCATCAGAGAAAAGTCAATTCTTTATTGATAATTACCGCTGTAGTGCTACAGGTCTTGATTGTAAAGCTCTTGATTACAATATCCAATTTGCTGGTAACCCTGATTTACAAGCTGAAGAATCTGAATCATGGAACGTTGGTTTTATTTGGGCTCCTATGGCTGAACTTGGCTTTAGTATTGATGTATGGAGTATTACTCAAGATAACAAAATTGATGAACAAGCATTCGGCCCAATTTATGACGCAGAATGTAACAACCAAAACAGTACGATTTGTGTTCGCCTAGCCCCAGCCGGAAGCGAAACCCTTGGTGTTATCCAAAAAATTCATAGCACTTTTAAAAATGTCTCTTCGCAGGAAGTGTCTGGTGTTGATTTCTCAGCAAATTATAATCACTCCTTGGATGATCTTGGTTTACTTAAGTTCAACTTAGAATGGTCCTATCAAGACAAGTTTGAAAAAGACGGTCGCGATTATACTGGTGAATATGGTTACCCTGAACACCGCTGGATGTTCTCAACTAATTGGGAGCTTGGTGAATTCAATACTAATGTAAATATCAGCTATGTGGGTGAGTTTGAAGATACGCCTGATATTGATTTTGATGGCACCCTCGATTTTGATAGCAACACGTCAAGAATGGTTGATTCACAAGTCTTAGTTGATTTACAAACGGCTTATCGTATTACCGAATCGACCAAGATCTCGATTGGCGTAAATAACCTATTTGATGAAGAGCCACCATTTGCAATTGGTGATGGTGATGGTGATTTATACGGTTATGCTTCCGCGGTTCACAACCCTCGCGGACGTTATATCTACACCAAAGTGTCATTCGCTTTCTAGCGACTACCCTAAATAAAAAACCCGCCAAATTGGCGGGTTTTTCATATTCTAAAACAAAGGCCTAAATTATAGGTCGCTTTCGTTTTCTGAAAGGAACTTAGCAACGCCTGCTGGGCTTGCATCCATACCTTTTTTACCTTCAGTCCAACCAGCTGGACATACTTCACCGTGCTCAGTGTGAAACGCTAGAGCGTCAACCATACGAAGCATTTCGTCGATGTTACGACCTAGTGGTAAGTCATTTACTACTTGATGACGTACATTACCTTCTTCATCAATTAAGAATGAACCACGAAATGCAACGCCCGCTTCTGGATGCTCAACATCGTATGCTTTACAGATTTCGTGCTTAACATCTGCAACTAGTGCGTATTTAACTGCACCGATACCGCCGTCTGCAACAGCAGTGTTACGCCATGCGTTGTGTGAGAATTGTGAATCGATTGAAACACCAATTACTTCTACGCCACGCTTTTGGAATTCTTCATAACGCTTGTCAAAAGCAATTAGTTCAGAAGGACATACGAAAGTGAAATCTAATGGGTAAAAGAAGATGACTGCTTTTTTACCTTTGATTGTTTCGTGAAGATTGTAGCTATCTACGATCTCGCCGTTACCTAGTACTGCTGCAGCGGTAAAGTCTGGTGCCTGGCGGCCTACTAATACACCCATTTTATTCTCCAAATATTTGAGTTTGCTTTTAATTGCTTACGCAATGCTTGCCTTTAATATGGGATCTAAAAAATAAATACCAAGGGCTAGCATGCATAATTATCAGAATATTTTAGAGACTAAAGACTTAAAATAACAATCGTATTTTCCGATGTCACTCATCGAAAAATACGAACGCGGTGTATCACTCGCTGTTTGTCATTAATAACAGCGAAAAAAAACCTGCATATGCAGGCTCCTTATAGATATAACTACACAGTAAATGCAGAGTTAATCCATGATATTTTCCGGCATATCACCACGGATTTTTTGCCAGATCTCACCTGTTTGATGACCATATTTCCGCATCATTGAAATTGCGCCGTCATGTTCGCGTTTCTCAGCAAGTATGGTTAAATCTTTATAGAATTGACGCGCTAACTGACGCGTGCCTGGATCTGAAAAGTAATGACAGCCAATTTTAGAGTAAAAACCCTTAAAACCATTAAGAATAAGTACATAAATACGGTTATTACCTGCAACAGCCAACTCATGATGTACTTTATAATCATAATCAGCGAAAGCTTGTGCACTATCTTCAAGTTCATCACTTTTTGAAAGAATTTCTATCACGCGATCAGGTGCTAGTTTAATGGCAGCGCGAGTATAGATAGCGCTAATATTAGTACGCGCAGAAAGTAACTGGTCGGTTAACTCGGGCATTTTATCTTCATCAAGACGCGCTAAGGTCTCTAAAATATTAAGTCCTGAGGTTTCCCAAAAGTTATTTACTCGAGTCGGTTTACCGTGTTGGATTGTTAACCAACCATCACGCGCTAAACGCTGCAGTACTTCACGTAAGGTTGTACGAGTAACACCGATTAATTCTGATAACTCTCGCTCAGCGGGAAGAATAGAACCTGGTGGAAAATCACCATTCCAAATTGACTCAACAATGTACTCTTCGGCAAACCCTGCTGGGCTTTTCGCTTTAAAAATTCTCATTCAATTCCCACTTGAGTTACCACATAACATTACTTTAAACGATTAACTGACTGATTGTACCAGATGAAGCCAAACTAACAAGTAAAGTCACTTCATTAATTCACCCACGACGACAGGCTTAAGCCTCTACTCTCGCCACGTTTTTAAAATGGATACAGGCTAATTTATCACTCTTTCAGTGTCGCTTTCTTTTATACTAAATTGAAGGGATTGACCACAAAGAGTAATAGACATTTAACTTCATTATGCACACTATACGGACTGAATAAAAATACCCATTTCGCTATTTCAGCTACACTTAATATAGCGCGGCATATTAAATGGATAAAAGGTACGTGATGTTGTTTATAGCTTTTTTGTTTACACCACGGCTAGACTGAATTAACTTAACCAACAACAGTTATACTTAAATGTACAATAATAAGGAACACCTATGCAACAGAGTGTTTTCAATGCAATTTTTAAGAATTTTTTAGGCTCTGCCCCACAGTGGTATAAATACACAATTATTGCTTTTTTAGCTATTAACCCTGTGTTATTTCATATCAATCCCTATATGGCTGGTTGGGCATTAGTTTTAGAGTTTATTTTTACTCTCGCGATGGCGCTGAAATGTTATCCACTGCAACCAGGTGGTTTACTTGCAATTGAAGCACTGTTTATAGGCATGACAACTGCCGGGCAAGTAGAGCATGAAATTGTTCAAAATGTAGATGTAATCTTACTGTTGATCTTTATGGTCGCAGGTATCTACTTTATGAAAGATTTATTACTCTATATTTTCACCCGCTTGGTGGTATCAGTTCGCAGCAAAACTGTACTTTCCTTAGCATTTACTATTTCTGCAGCATTTCTTTCTGCTTTTTTAGACGCACTTACAGTAATGGCGGTGGTCATAGCTGTCGCTATGGGCTTTTACAGTATTTACCATAAAGTCGCCTCAGGGAAAGACTCCACTAGTGAACATGACATTAACGATGATAACCAAGTACGCCCAGTTAATCGTCAGGAACTTGAAGAATTTCGAGCTTTTTTACGTAACTTATTAATGCATGCTTCGATTGGTACCGCGCTTGGTGGAGTCTGTACTATGGTGGGTGAACCACAAAATCTTATTATTGCAGAACGAGCAAGCTGGCAATTTGGGGAGTTTTTCTTGCGTATGTTGCCTGTTACTATGCCTGTATTCATCGCTGGTATTGTTACTACAATATTACTCGAAAAAACAAAAACCTTCGGTTATGGCGCAAAGTTACCAGAACCGATTCATCAAATACTTGCTGATCACGCAAAAGAGCTCGATAACAAACGCACTAAACGCGATAAAGTTAATCTGATGTTTCAGTCATTTATTGCTGTATGGTTGATCATTGCATTAGCTTTACACCTTGCCACGGTTGGCTTAATTGGCTTATCCGTGATTATTTTTGCAACTGCGTCCGCTGGTATAATCGAAGAACACCAACTAGGAAAAGCGTTTGAAGAAGCATTGCCGTTTACTGCACTGTTATGTGTATTTTTCTCAATCGTTGCAGTAATTATTGATCAACACTTATTTACTCCTGTAATAACTTGGGTACTGACATTTGAAGGGCAATTACAGTTAGTTATGTTTTTTGTCGCTAATGGCCTACTCTCGATGGTCAGTGATAATGTGTTTGTTGGCACTGTTTACATCAACGAAGTAGCGGCGGCTTTAAAAGCAGGACAAATTAGTCGCGACCAATTTGATTTATTAGCAGTAGCAATTAATACTGGTACTAACTTACCAAGTGTAGCCACACCGAATGGACAAGCTGCATTTTTATTCTTACTAACATCAACACTTGCTCCCGTATTACGTTTATCTTACGGGCGTATGGTTTATATGGCACTTCCCTATACCATTGTACTTACGGTTGTTGGTTTAAGCTCTACATATCTAGGGCTTAGTGAGGTAACTGATTTACTCTATCAATGGGGTTGGATTGAACACCACAGCGCAAGCTTACAAAGTATAGGAAGTTCAGGGCATTAAATATCCAAACTCTGGACAGTAAATCCCTTAACCCATATTTAGGTTAAAGAGTAAAAAACAAAGCTGCTTCGGCAGCTTTTTTATTGTTACAAATCATATTTATCCTTGCGCCTAGTTTAATGACTAAGTCATAATTCATCTACAAATTATAGATTGGATATTTTATGACTTGGTTAGCAAATTTAGCCCAACAGCGCAGTGCTTGGTTACTGCTCGCTTTTAGTGCTTTTATTTTTGAAGTAATCGCATTGTTTTTTCAATATCAAATGGGCTTAGAGCCATGCATTATGTGTATTTACCAACGTACTGCCATGCTGGGGTTATTAGCCGCAGGGTTACTCGGTGCAATTAAACCCACGAATGTAATATGCCGTCTAACAGCATTTTCTGCATGGGCAGTTGCCAGTATTTGGGGTTATTTAATTGCACGCGAACATATCGATATGCAAACTACCACCGATCCTTTTGCGTTTAGCTGTGAATTCGAACCTAATTTCCCATTACCATTGCACGAATGGATGCCACATTTTTTTGCTGCAACAGGTGACTGTGGCAACATCGATTGGCAATTTGCAGGGCTAAGTATGCCGGCGTGGATGGAGATCATTTTTGCCGCATTTACTCTGATACTAATGGCCGTTGTAGCAAGTCGTTTAATAATTAAAAAGTCGCTGTGATGATGGCATTATTTTCAAGTCAAGTAACGCAATTAAAATCGTTTAAAATACGTCAACGTCAGCAAATAATTGCGATTGCAGTGAGTATGTTAACTCCAATGCAAAAAATCAGTTTGCGTATTATAAAGCTGGTTTTATTGATCCCAGTATTTCTATCATTAGCGTATGTTGAAGGTTGGTTGTTACTTCCAGCTTTACTTCTGGCCGGGTTAAGCTACCCGTTGTTAACCACTCCAGTCGAAATTCAATTCTCTAAACGCTATTTAAGGCACGCTATTAAGCAATTTGAGCAGGGCGAATAATTCGCCCTGCTGATTTTTAGAATGTAACTTTGCCATCCAATTTAGCGACTAATTTTTCGCCAATACCTTTCACCTGCGCTAAATCTGCAACAGACTTAAACTTGCCTTGCTTGGTACGGAAATCAATTATCGCTTGCGCTTTTGATTTACCAATACCCGGCAGCTGAGTAAGCTGTTCGACTGTTGCTTGATTCACATTGACTAACTGAACTTTCTTCATACTTTCAGCAGTCTCTGTTTTAGTTACAGCTGCGCTACTAGGCAATGAAATAGCTAAGCCAAGCACTACCACTATTAAAGTTAAAAACTTCATGTTTCTCCTCCATGATATCCATACGTGGACTCAATTAATAGTTGATTTTAATGCCTTCACTTTTGGACTACCTCCAAATAAAGTCATACTAAAAAAGTGCGACTATTTAAATAAAGTAAAGTTGTACCTCTTTGTCAAATCCTAGTAGTAAAAAATAAAAATGTTCACTTGCAAAAAGACCAATAAACAATTACTGTACATAAAAACAGTAATCAATCAAGGTGAACTTGTTATTCACCAAGCAAATTGGCAGGAGAAATCATGGCTGTTGTTGTTAAATATGTTGTAGAGAGAAACGGAGTCGAGCGTATGACGTTTACTACTAAAAAAGAAGCTGACGCGTATGACAAAATGCTTGATATAGCAGAGTCGCTTGAGGTTATGCTTGAGAAAGTTGATGTGCCACTAAGCGAACAACAAATCGAATCGCTCGCACTTGAGATTGCTAAAAGTAAAGACGACTTTATGAATGTACTTAAAGGCGGCAAAGAGGCAATACAGAAAACACCTACGGCGAAAGTAAAAAAAGAAAATGTAGCGTCGATTAAAGCCAGCGCAGATAAAGAAGCAAGCTAAAAAATTACAAGTTAACTTACTAAAAAAGGGCAATTAATTGCCCTTTTTTAGTTATAAAAATTACTACCCGTTATAGCCCTCGTTCAACTTCATCAAATAATTCGGTGATCTCTTTATTTGGTGGCGCTGTTGATAAGCTCACTGTAATGATTGCAATTGTTGCAAGTATAAAGCCCGGTATAATTTCATAAATGATACTGCTGAGGCTCTCACCATTTATAGTGATTGGCGCGTATATCCAGATCAACACTGTCCCTGCACCCACAACCATGCCACTGATCGCACCTTGTAGATTCATTCGCTTCCAATACAAGCTAAGTAATACTAACGGGCCAAACGCAGCCCCAAAACCAGCCCATGCATTACTTACTAAATCTAAAATAGAACTATCGCGATCATAAGCCAAATAAATAGCAAATAATGCAACGAGTAGTACACTAATTCGCCCAACTAAAACCAGCTCGGTTTGTGATGCATCACGGTTTAAATAAATTTTATAGAAGTCTTCAGTCAAAGAGCTTGAACAAACCAATAACTGAGATGAAATAGTACTCATAATCGCAGCTAAAATAGCAGCAAGTAAAAAGCCGGCAATAAGTGGATGGAAAACCAATTCAGATAATACTAAGAATATAGTTTCTTTATCGTCAATCAGCATTTGATTTTCGATCATGTAAGCGGCACCAAATAGTCCAGTTAACACTGCACCAATCGCTGATAAAGTCATCCACGACATACCAATACGACGCATAGTTGGCATATCTTTCACTGACCGTACTGACATAAAACGTACTATGATATGCGGTTGACCAAAATAACCTAAGCCCCATGCCATTGCAGAAATAATAGCGATAGTTGAACCACCAGCAAACCAATCTAACATATTAAGCGAGTGGACTTCGCTCTCTTTCGGAGCGCTTAACAGCAAGTCATAGCTGGCATTAGCAAGTGTGTCTAACACTGGCTGGTCTAGCATCGTATAAGTAACAATAGGTACAGCAAGTAGCGAGACAAACATAATGCAACCTTGCACAAAGTCAGTCAAACTAACAGCTAAGAAACCACCAAACAATGTATAGAGTACGACGACTCCGGTTGTCACATAAAGCCCTGTTTCGTAACTCATCTGAAATGAGTTTTCGAATAATTTACCGCCAGCGACAACGCCTGAAGAAGTATAAAGTGTAAAGAAAACGATGATCACGATTGCCGAGATGACTCGTAATATATTTTTATTATCAGCAAAACGATTAGCAAAGTAATCTGGGATGGTAATCGAGTCATTCGCTTTTTCAGTATAGACACGTAGCCTTGGCGCGACTAAAAAGTAGTTTGCCCAAGCACCAAGTACTAAACCTATCGCAATCCAAACTTTACTTAAGCCAAATAGATACATAGCACCGGGTAAACCCATAAGTAGCCAACCACTCATGTCCGATGCACCTGCAGATAGTGCAGCTACAGCTGGTGATAAACTTCTGCCACCCAACATATAACCCGACACATCGGCGGTAGACTGCTTATAAGCGTACAAGCCAATACCTAGCATTACGATAAAATACGCAGCTAAAGAAATAATCATTCCAGTTTCCAAACTCGCCTCCAACTCTGAAGTTAAAACCTGGCTTTCAATCCTAATAATGACTCATAAATCAATACTATATAAAGTCATTATTGGTGTAAAAACCAACCTAGAACTTGACTATATCACGCAAAGGGTGAATAACTCCACTTACTGAGGTAGCCAAGTAATGATATAAGGTGGAGTTGTTTTTATCTGATGGTTAATTATTTAACTACAGAACATGGTAATTAATACTTAATTACCTTAGGATTAGATCGATGATGTATCAATTAATTAATACTATAGCATTGATATTCTAAATATAATTAATGCTATTTATGCTGTTTTATCTTATATTGCCCAAGTAATCGCTTAACTGATGTGGACCCGCTGTTTATGTATTTTTATGCTGCACGCCAACCAATTTTAGATCGAAACAAACAACTTGTAGGGTATGAGCTACTCTTTCGTGATGGCGTTGATAATGTATTCCCTGATATTGATGGTGACGAGGCAACCACTCGGCTAATTGAAGGTAGTCAATTCAATTTTGGTTTAGAAGATCTCACCGATAATAAACCAGCGTATATCAACTTTACGCTTGAAACATTACAAAAAGGCTACCCAACTCTGCTTGGTAAAGATCAGATTGTTGTAGAAATACTCGAAACAATTCAACCAGGGAAACGCTTGCTCGCGATCGTCAAAGACTTAAAACAAAAAGGTTATACGCTCGCGCTGGATGATTATATTCACCAGCCTGTATGGCGTCATTTTTATCCTTTTATTGATATTATTAAAATAGATTTTATCAATTGTGACGTTGACACTATCCACACCATAATCGAAGAAATTAAACCTTATCCGCATATAAAATTATTAGCAGAAAAGGTAGAAACCTACGAAAAGTATCAATTAGCATTAGATCTTGGCTTTACTTACTTTCAGGGGTTTTTCTTTTCCAAACCAGAAATGGTGCAAAGTAAAACCTTGCCGCCATCAGAGATAGCTCTTGCCGAGCTGCTTTATGAGACATCCACTGTTGAAGTCAATTTAAAGAAAATTACCGACGTATTTGAGCGAGATGTAAACCTCTCTTATAAATTATTACGTTATAGTAATTCAGCGGCATTTAAGCGCAGAGCTGAGATCAGCACCATCAAACAAGCACTAATTGTGCTAGGTGCAGCAGAAATTAAAAAGTTTTTATCCTTGTTGTTTGCAGCTCAAGTTGCTGGTGATAAACCCGCAGAGTTAATACGCTTATCGTTAACCAGAGCACGCTTTACTGAGTTGCTAGCTATAAACCATAATAAACTCAAAGATACGGGCATGGCTTTTTTAACCGGTATGATGTCATTAATGGATGCCATATTAGATGAAGATATGCAAAGCGTGATGAAAAAGCTACCATTATCCAACGACATAAAGTTAGCATTATTAGAGGATCAAGGTTTACTGGCACAATATCTGCGCTTAGTAAAATTATACGAACAAGCCAATTGGCAAGGTGCAAACGCGATTAAAGATGAGCTTGGTCTTGGCGCTGGTAAAGTGCCAGATGCGTATCATGATGCCGTTAACTGGGCTAATGAACAAATGAAAGTGCTGGCAGGATAATAAATAATACCGTAAATAACAATGCCAGCTTAGACGCTGGCATTTTTATTTAACCTGAAAATACACATTAAAGGCTTTCTAAAAAGTCTTCATCAAAATCGTCGGGCTCTTTTTCAACCGGTGGATTACCATCATACAACTCATATAACTGACGTTGAAAGTAAATGTCTTTCATAAAAATATACGGATCGAGTGACTCATTCAATAAGCTTTCTTGTGGTATTAAAGAAGCCCGAGCTTCTACAGCCTTTAACGCAAACACCAATACAGTTTGTGGCGTGGTTAAGGCAATTTTTGGTAACACATAGCCATCAACCACTGCACCCGTTAGGTTACGCGCTGTTGACGGTCCCATTCCCGGTAGCATTAAATAAGTACCGTCGCCTATTCCCCATACCCCCAGAGTTTGACCAAAGTCTTCATCGACAATATTCAAACCAAGCGATGTCGCAACATCAAATAAGCCAAAAATACCCACAGTTGAATTAACTAAAAACCGCGCTAAGCTCACGCCTGCGTTACCCGCTTTACCTTGTAGCGTGGCATTAACTACATCAGTTGGTGCACTAATGTTGCCAGTAAAATTGACGATACTACGGCGCACCGGTGTTGGTGTTACGGCCACATACCCTACCGCAACAGGGCGCAGAACATAAGCATCAAGTACATCCATATTAAAATCATACATTGGACGGTTAAATGATTGTAGTGGATCTCGCTCATCTATTTTTTCGTCAGGCACTTGCGCGCATCCTGCTAGCACCAATAGCCCAAACAAAACTAAACTCTGTCTTAACATCTTTTATCCTTAAGGTATTAATTCATTGATAAGTAAATCGTAAGCCTTGGTTTGGCTACGTTCTAACACATCTGAACGCCCTTCCAACTCACCCGTTGAAGGCATTACTGATGCATCCTTTGAAATGCGTGCAGTTAAAATAATTTTATCAACGCTTGAAAGCGTTAACCCTGCGACCATAGCATTACTATCACTTAACTGTACTTCAATTGGAAAACTATAATCTGTTAATTTTACCACTGCGAGCGGCATTGGCGGACCATTGGCAGCTTTTGCAAATACGAATAAGGTACCTTGGATTGGAAGCTTGTCCGCAAGCTGTGGCGCAAGATTAACGGTAACTTTGATAGCACTCATTTTAGCTGCGTTATTATCCTCGCCACTGCCCTGCTCAGCTTGTGGTTGCAACGCAGGTGCTAGTTGTGTGTTTTCAGCTGTAATATTTTGTTCAATTTCAGTAATTCGCTGAGCAATCATGTCATAGCGAGTATCTTGCTCATCCATACTCTTTAAAAGCACTTCGAATGCTGCTTTTGCTTGCAACCAATCATGACGCTCATAAGCAATTAACGCTAACAATGAAATAGCATCAAGGTTAGTTGGATCGTCTTTGAGCACTTTAGAGAGCATACCCGCAGCGCGCGTCATATTTACATCACTGCCTTCAAGTAATAGTACTTGGCTGTAACTGATCAGCACAGGCATGTTGTCAGGATCCATGCGTAGCACTTTATCAAATGACTGTTGCGCCATGTCGTATTCATTCAATGACATTGCAACACGACCGAGTAGCATCCAAGCCACTTGATCATCACCACTTTGCGCAAGTTTAGTGCGTAGCCCTAACGCAAACGCTTGTAATTCATTTTGGGTTAAAGGTTCGCCTTGTTGCATCACGGCTCGTTCACCATAAGCTGCTAAATTATCCATGGCGCTGTGCCAGTTCTGCAACTGTTGTTGTGAACCAGTTGCGGTATAAAATACAGCGGTAAAAGCGATTAAAAATGCACTGCCTGTTAATGCAAAAATACGGTTATTGCCTCTGCTCATCAGTGATTTTTCAGGCGATAACTCATTTAGTAAACGACGTTTGAGCTCAATCACAGACTCATCATGGTTAACTTGATCAATACGTTGATTTGCTAAATCATTCGCCAGCTCGCCAAGGCGCTGATGGTAGATGGCAATAAGCTCTGAATTAGCATTGTAAGTGAGACTTTGTACCCGCTCTTTACTCAAAAACGGTAATGCCACAAACGCCACAGCTAATAAGGTTAATAATGCAAAAGAAACCCACATTAGTATCATTTAAATCTGCTCCTGACGTTCATTTTTCGCAATGAGCTTGGCTAATAACGCCTCATCTTGCTCACTCCATGTTTGCTTAACCGCAGCCTTACGTTGACGAAAAATAATAAAGCCAAAGCCAAATACCACAATCAAAATAGGTAATACCCATAACACTAATGTTGCTGGCGTTACTGGCGGATCGTAGTGAACAAAATAGCCATAGCGGTCAATCATATATTCAATCACATCATCTTTCGATTTGCCTTCTTTGACTAACGCCAATACTTTTTCGCGCAAATCTTTCGCAACCACAGCATCTGAATCTGCGATATTTTGATTTTGACATTTAGGGCAACGTAATTCTTTAGTTAACTCAGTAAAGCGTTGCGCTTGTTCGTTGTTATCAAATTGGTAACGATCTTGCTCTGCCATAGCTATGCCACTGGCTAGTATCATTAAAGCAATTAAAAAATATTTCATGGCTGTAATTCCTGCATCAAGGGAGCAAATTTAGCACGCCAAACTCGTGGGTTTATATCGCCAGTATGGTGCAATAAAATGGTGCCTTTGCTATCCACTAAAAATGTTTCAGGTGCACCTGACACACCTAAATCAAGCGAAAGAGTACGGTGTAAGTCAAGAATATTAAACTGATACGGATCACCGGCACGACTTAACATTGACGTCACTTCTTCACGTAGCGCTGGCATATCAAATTCACCATCAAAGTCAGCATCATAACTTTGTACATAGTAAAGCCCGATAATTTTAACGCCTTGCTCTCGCAATTGGGTTAAATAATCTAATTCAGCTAAACAGGTAGGACACCAAGTGCCCCATACATTGAGTAGATATACATCGCCTTTTAATTGGCTATCTTGCCAACGCTTTGAATCCTGCATTAAATCAGGTAAATCAAAGGCTGGCATTGGCTGACCTAACCGACCGGTTTGAATTTCTCTTGGGTTTGAAAACAAACCTTGAAATAAAAACACGCACACTAAAACAAATGCCAGCAGAGGTATCAGCGCTAACAACTTGCGGTTCATACCAGTTTCTCCTGTGACTTATCGGTTTTTTTCTTGCTAGTACGGTAACGTTTGTCACCTAAAATCATAAAACCGGCAAGTGAGATCAATACACCACCAATCCACATCCAACGTACAAATGGCTTGTGATAGATGCGCAATGACCAACCGCCGTTATTTAATTGCTCACCCAGAGCAAGGTATAAATCACGGGTAAAGCCAGCATCAATTGCAGCCTCAGTCATAAATTGCATACCAATATCGTAACGGCGCTTTTCAGCATGCAGTACAGTGACTAGTTTATCATTTTTCAGGACGCTCACTTCTCCAGCATGACCACTGTAGTTTGCACCACGAATAGTGTATACCCCTTCAAAACGATACTGATATTGATTTAACTGTACGATTTCGCCCGGCTTCATCGAAACATCACGTTCAACCGAATACGCCGAAGTTAAAGTGACACCTGCGATAACAAAGGCAATACCAACATGCCCTAGTACCATAGCCCAATAACTAAGTCCTAACCTTTTAAGACCTTGGCTAAAGTTAGTTTGCACAGTAGCTTTAACATATAAATCAACACCGGTGGTGATCACAATCCATATCGCAAGCGTGGTCGCCAATAAAGTTAAAGGCGCTACGCTGGCATAACTTGAATATAACCAAGCAGCACTGATCACTATGCTCATTAACGCTGACACAAGGAGTTTATTTTGTAAAAAAGACCACTTATTTTGCTTCCAACGTAACAGAGGGCCAATGCCCATTAAGATGGCAAACGGCACTAAAATAATGGCAAACATTTTATTAAAGAATGGTTCGCCAATTGAAATACTGCCTAAGCCCATTTCTTTATGAACCATAGGTAGTAAAGTACCCAGTAACACAATAAATGTAGCAACCACTAAAAATATATTATTGAGCCATAACGCCACTTCACGTGATACCAGTTTGTAACGACCTTCGCTGCGTACTTGCGATACCCTAAATGCATATAACGTTAACGCACCACCAACCACTATCGCTAAAAACGCTAAGATAAATAAGCCACGATCAGGATCGGTAGCAAACGCATGCACTGACACAATAATGCCAGAGCGAACAATAAAGGTGCCCAGTAAACTCAATGAAAATGCAGCAATCGCAAGTAATACGGTCCATGATTTAAATACACCGCGTTTTTCGGTTGCCGATAATGAGTGCAATAATGCAGTAGCTACTAACCAAGGCATAAGCGATGCGTTTTCAACGGGATCCCAAAACCACCAGCCACCCCAGCCAAGCTCGGAATATGCCCACCAGCTTCCAATAGTAATACCTAGTGTTAAAAATCCCCACGCAGTCATTGTCCAAGGACGTGACCACTTAGCCCACGTATTATCAAGTTTACCTGTTAATAACGCTGCAATTGCGAATGCAAAAGAAACCGATAGACCAACATAACCCATATATAATAAAGGTGGATGGATGATCATCCCTGGATCTTGTAATAGCGGATTAAGGTCGCGCCCTTCGACAGGAAAATACGGCAGTAATAATTCAAATGGATTTGACATCCACAGGGTGTAAAGCATAAAGCCAACACCTAAAAAGCCTAACACACCTAATACACGAGCACGCAGTATCCAAGGCAGTGAATTAGAGCGCAGTGCTACTACTGCTGTCCAACCGGCTTGCATTACTAGCCACAATAAAATAGCACCTTCGTGCCCACCCCAGGTTGAAGTGATTTTATAATACCAAGGCAAGGTACTGCTAGAATGATAAGCCACGTACGCGACGGTAAAATCATCGGTTAAACTGGCATAAATTAAGGCAGCGAATGACACTAATACAAATACAAATTGGCCAACAGCTAATGAAGGAGCTGCACGCATTAACCGTAAATTACCAGTATGTGCGCCCCATAGAGGAAAAATACACAATAAAACACTCAGCACCATGGCCAGTGTTAGGGAAAAATAACCGAGTTCTGGGATCATCTTAATTGCCACTTTCTAAGTTATATTTAGGTTTTTCGTGTTTGATCCCCTTCACCGCTTCCGCAACTTCAGCAGGCATGTATTCTTCATCATGCTTAGCCAATACTTCAAACGCTTCTATTACATTAGGTTCAATCAACACACCTTGAGCAACAATCCCTTGCCCCTCGCGAAATAAGTCAGGCAAAATACCTTGGTATTTGATCGTTACTAAAGGGCCTGTATCAATCAAGGTAAAGCTTACTTGTAGGCTGGTTTCATCTCGAATCACTGATCCTGGGACCACCATACCGCCAATACGCAACTTTTGACCAATGTGCGGCTTTTCTTTATTCGGGCCTTTACCTTCAATTAACTCACTTGGAGTATAAAATAAGTTAATATTTTCTTGCAGCGCATACAATACTAAACCGATGGCGGCACCAATACCGAATACAATAGCGACGACGCCAAGCAAACGTTTCTTACGTCTTGGGTTCATGCTTGATTCTCCTGTTGAGCGTGTTTAATGCGAGCCTCTCGTTCAGCTTGTTGCTGCACAGAAGCCATAATGCGCTTAGTATCATTAAAAGAGCTTACTAAAATACCTAATAAAATCAGTGCACATGAACCAAAAGAAAGCCACACATAAAAGCCGTAACCGCCCATGGCAATAAAATCAGAAAAAGAATCAAACTGCATAACTAGCCCCTATTTAACAACTGACGCACCCAAGGGCGATGCTTTTCACGTTGTAAAATTTCATTTTTAAGACGCATCAAAGTCACCATGCCAACAAAACCAGCAAATGCGACTATATTTACCATTAATGGCCAAAACATACTTGAATCAATGGCTTTCGTATCAAACTTGGTAATAGTGGCACCTTGATGCAAGGTGTTCCACCACTCAACCGAAAAGTGGATAATGGGTAGGTTAATTACCCCCACAATAGCTAAAATAGATGCAGCTCGACCTGCTGCTTTTTTATCTTCAAAGGCATGATATAAAGACAATACCCCCAAATATAGAAATAATAGAATGAGCTCAGACGTAAGTCGTGCATCCCATACCCACCACGCACCCCACATAGGTTTACCCCAAGCGGCACCAGTAATAAGTGCAATTGCAGTTACACATGCGCCAACAGGTGCGATGGCAATCACCGCCAACTCGGCATTACGAAGTTGCCATACCAAAGCGATCACTGCCGCAATAGCCATTGATGAATAAGCCCCCATCGACAAAATAGCTGACGGTACATGAATGAAAATAATGCGATAACTGTCTTTTTGTTGATAGTCAGCTGGTGCATAGGCTAACCCCCAGACCCAACCAATAATCATAAAGACAACCGTTATCACGGCAAAATAGGGCAGTAACGTATTGCATAATTGATATGCACGATCTGCTTTAGCGTAGGGATGTAACCACTTCCACATATTAACTTACACTCACTTTCAATGCTGACGATATGGCAATTGGTGCGCTGATAATTGCAATGACAAGCATCGCACCAAGGATGGCAAGCTGACCACTATAATCCAGCGACATTGTGCTGGTATCGATAGCAGACGTTGCAAAAATTAATACGGGGATATATAAAGGCAAGACCAATAAACTCATCAAAATGCCGCCTTTTTGTAATCCCACTGTAAGCCCAGCGCCAATAGCGCCGATAAAACTAAGTAATGGCGTACCCAATAGCAAGGTAAGCACAGTTGCAATCAATGCTTGATTGTCTAAATTTAATAACAAGGCGAACAGCGGCGTCATCAACACCAACGGCAAGCCTGTAATAATCCAATGGGCAACGACTTTGCCAAGCACCGTTAACGGTAACGGGTACGATGAAGCAATCAATTGCTCTAAACTACCATCATGATAGTCATCACGAAATAGTTTATCTAAGCCTAACATGGTTGAAAGTAGCGCAGCGACCCAAATAATACCGGGTGCCATACGGCTAAGTAGACCGGGCTCAGGACCAATTGCTAACGGAAATAATGTAATAACAATTAAGAAGAACAAAATGGGGTTTACGATTTCAGCACGCTGGCGAAATGCCAGCTGTAAATCTTTTTTACAAACGGCACTAAATAGCTGCCAATATGAATGCTGGCGTAACATCAGTGTCGGTACTCCAGAGTAACGGTTTGCAACTCATTAAAGTGGGTCGTTAAGTCTTGGTGGGTGGTTAATAAAATCGCCCCACCTTGTGCTAGGTGAGCTAAAAAGCGTTGCTGCAAAAATGCGATACCGGCTTTATCTAAGGCTGTAAATGGCTCATCCAGCACCCATAACTTCGCATCATTAAGCCAAAGTCTGATCAACGCAACACGACGTTGTTGACCAGCAGATAGAGTACGCACAGGTACATCTTCAAGACCAACTAAGCCAATTTTAGCTAATAATGAGTAAAGATCTTGCTCAGTGTCGTAACCTTGAATCTGTAACCAAAATCGCAGATTTTCAATCGCACTAAGTTGGCTATTCACCCCTGTTTTATGGCCGATAAATAACAATTGCCGGGCAAATTCATCATAATTTTTAGCAATTGATGCACCTTGCCACATAACTTGTCCTTCATCGGGCGCAGAAAAACCCGCAATTATACGCAGCAAGGATGTTTTACCAGCCCCATTTGGGCCTGCTAATTGCATGATTTGGCCTGATTTCAAGCTGAAATTAAGATCCGCAAACAAACAACGTTCTTGCTTGATGCAGGTGACGGACTTAATGTGTAACAAGATGATGATTCTCTATACCCAAAATTAGGCGTTAGTCTAGCATAATGATAGGGTAATACGAATAATGCTTTGCACCGATTAACAAAAACTTGATTTAAAATAATGAACAAACCTACACAGATAACATTAGCGAATTCGCTTCCTGTCAGTCATTCGTCGCACAATGGCGTTGCACAGCAATTACCTGTTTTCAGCGAGCAAACACTCAGCGCTAAAAACATCGTGTTCGCCAAAGGCTCTGTGCAGATGGAAGTCTATGTTGATAAGCATTGGCAAACATTACGTTTAGCTGCAACTGGCACTGAAACAAACACTCAAAAAATTGCCAGTGCCGATATTCAACTCAGTAATGATGGTAAACAACTCACTATTTTACCAAAGCAAGCTGAGATCAGCTTGCGTCAAACAAACCAACTGCAAAGTGTTTTAAATTTAATTAACAGTGGTGTTCAGGTCGAGAATAAACCTTTGTCGTTGCAAATTATTTTACAGCCTGCTGCAAAATTACTGTTAAATCAGTTACACGCCAGTATTCCTATCAATAAAGAAGTCGCCCAACTACTGCACAGTGAGCAAGATCTAAAAGCAATAATTACCCCGAACCGCAATAATTTTACCTTAAGTGTTGTTAATCGCTTTGCTGATACACTCCACCAGCAGCCAATCAGCCAAGCAAAACTTGCTCTTTGGCTCAGTAAACTGGTACCGAATGGGCAGCTACAGCTAGATAAAAATACCGCAGTACTGAGCTTTAATAATTATAATGGCAATATTAAGCTCGCACTGCAGCAACCGTTAAATAATCACAGCACACACTCAACTCAGCCTGGTGGGGTAATTCAAAAAGTACAATTAAATGCGCTTAATGAACAATTAATAATAAAAACGCAGCTACCAAAAATAGCTCTGCAGTTAAAAAATTCATTAGCCCATACTTTTAATTCATTGCTACAAAAAAGCCATGTAGCTGGTCAGTTTAATACGCAAACAAGTGTCGCACCTAGCAGCCTCTTATTGGTCAGCAGCAGCCCAATAAGCTCGTGGTTGCAAGACAGTTTTGCTGACTTAAAAACCCGGATCAGTGACGCTGTACGCTATTTTGAAAGCAAACCATTTAGTCAAGTCAGCAATAAATCAGCTGTAGCACAACAATCACTAACACCAACAGATCAAACTGCACAAACCTTACTACCCAAATCACTCAGGCAAATAAACCTTGTGGCAATGGCGACAAGCAACACCCAACCATTACTGACAGATATTAGCCAAGGTACCGCGCTGCCAAAGCATTATCATCAATCGCCTCCCCTGGTACAGTTATTTCAGCGATTAAAAGCCGGTTTAGCAAGTATTACAGAGCCTAATGCGGTTAAAAATAACAGTACTACTGCGGCGCCACTGAGCAAAGATACCGATAACTACAAACAATTAAATAAACTAGCTGCCGCGATTCAATCCAGCGAGCAAACTACAGTAGCGCAAAATAAAACACCGCAGGTTACTGTTAATCCAAAACAAGCAGCATCTGATATTAATGCTCAACCTGCTCAGCTAAACAAAGAACCTATCGCTAAAGCGCTAGCACACAGTCCCGAACAAGTTCTACCCAGCAAAACCAATAGTACAACTGTCAATGTCAGTGATAATAGCGCTGTCGCCAAAACAGTTATAGCCGATGCTCAGCAAAAATTAAAAACAACTCCACCTTTTGCTGCAGGAGTAGATACCAAAGTAGCATCTCTAACAGCACAGCTAAACAACGACAATCTAAAAGCAAGTACTCACTTACATATAGAAGCACTATTAAAAGGACCGATAACCAGCGCTTTGCCAGCCAGCCAGATTAGCTTGCCACTTGAAGCCAAATTATTGGCACCACTTTTAAAAACGCCTATCGAAAAGCCGCTACCTAATTTTAAATCAGCAGCAAACTACGATAAACAGCATATCGCTTCACAAATTAATAAACTAGCAGCGACCAAAGTAAGTAATAATGTCGATTTAAATCGGCTAGTTAATCAAGCTTTTAGCCGCATGATTGACAGCCAATCGTTGCAACCGTTAACCATTCAACGAGAAATACTCAGTGTTTTGCGTCCAGAAAGCTTAACCACTAGTGCCCTGCAAAATAGTTTTAGCCAATCTATTGAGCATTTGGCAGTGGCGATTTTAGCGGCTCCAAGCTTAGCAAATATCAGTGCGTTGAATTTTAACAGTCAAAGCTCACTTGATGCTTTATTACAAATATTAGTGCCTAACTTTAAAGCAACTAACCCACAGAAACTGCAAGAACAATTACTACAGCCACAATCACAAGCCTTAGCGGCTGAGCTGAGCCAAATAAAAACTGCAATTAGCCAAATTAACAGCACCCCCATCAATCAGCAGCCTGATAATAATCCGTTAGTACAATTTTTACTGCCGATGCGACTGCCACCGGAAACCGCACAAACAGAAATTTCATTAGGACAATATAAAAAACCAAGCCAAAATAAACTCGAAGCTAAAAATGTTTGGTTTGTGCGACTTAATTTTGATTACGCTGAGCTTGGCCAATTACAGATCACCGCTGAATTAATGGATAAAGCACTCGATTGTCAATTACTTGCCTCAAGCCAAGATATCACCGCAATGGCTCATCCGCACCTTGAGAGTTTGCGTCATAAATTAACAGCTCATGGCCTACAAGTTGGTGAAATGAAGCTAAGCCAAGGTGCGCCGCAACACCAAGCTTTTTATCAATCCCATGCCATTATTAATATTAAGGTTTAAGCCATGAGTGAGATACCAAAACATAAGTCTGCAATTGGTTTAGTTTACGAAGCCGGTCGTACTCCTACAGTCAGTAGTAAAGGGTTTGGTGAGCTCGCAGAAGAGATCATTAAAGCTGCAGAAGAAAAAGGAATTTTGATCCACAAAGATGAAGCATTGGCTAAAACGTTATCGCATTTAGAGCTTGGCGAAGAGATCCCAAGAGAACTGTATTATGTGATTGCCGAACTGATTGCTTTTTCATATGTACTGCGGGGTAAATTCCCACCAGGCTGGCAAGACTTTCAAGGCAAGTTAAATATTCAGGCGTAAAAAGTAAAAGGCGCTAATTAGCGCCCTTTTGATGATGTAACGACATTAATAGTTCTGCTTCGGCACGCGGAAGTTCACACTCTCGTATGATCTCTTCAATATCGGCACCTAGTTCAACCATTTTCACTGCTCGAGAATAAATTTTCGCATCAGGATCGTCATATTTTTGCGCATCTTGTAATTGCGCTAACTCTTGATTTCGCTGCTCTACAGCGACTAATCGCTTACCAATACTTAGCATACCGGTGCGCATTTCTGCGACTTCACTGCGTAAAATACTGAGCTGTTGTTGAGTTTCTTGCAGTTGCAGTATTTTGCTTTTTAATGCTGCAGCGTACTTATTATTATTAATAAAAATTAGTCCCAAGCATACTAACACCAGTACAATTGAGACTCCAAGCAACGAGTATAACAACATAGTTTTTCCGTAAGCGTTATAAATCGCTCAACTCATCCCACTCTTCGTCATTTAGTAATTTATTTAAATCAACTAAAATCAATAATTCACCATCACGATTACTGACACCTTGAATAAACTTGGCACTTTCTTCAGTACCAATGTTTGGTGCACTATCAATTTCTGAGCTACGCAAATAAACCACTTCTGCTACACTGTCGGCTAAGATACCAATGACTTGCTCTTCAGCTTCAATAATTAATACTCGTGAATTGTCTGTTGCTTCTGCAGACATCAAACCAAATCGTGCACGCGTATCGATTACTGTTACAACATTGCCACGTAAATTAATAATCCCTAAAACATAGCTTGGAGCACCTGGTACTGGAGCAATTTCTGTATAACGCAAAATCTCTTGCACTTGCATCACATTCACACCATAGGTTTCTGATTCAAGCTTAAAAGTTACCCACTGCAATACTTCATCATTGCCATCGGTATTTTTACTGCTTGATAATAATCTTTGTTCACTCATGTTATTACTCCGAATATCGTTACTGGTCGCGGCTATCTAAACCTTGCTCTAATAATTGACCTAAGCTTTGCACATCAATTAAGGCACACATTTTTTCTTTAATTACACCTGCAAGCCAAGGCCGCTTGCCACTTTTAGCTCGCCATTTCACATCTTCACTGCGTAGTGTAATGTTATTAACCAGCTTTTCAGCCAACAATCCCCATTGGCTATTACCTAAAGTAATTAAGTATTGGTAGTTTAATTTGTCTTCTAACTCTTGGGTATACTTTTCTGGCATCACCCAAAGCGCTGTATCAACTACATTAAGATTCTCATCACGATTTAGCATCACTCCTTTAAACCACTTGGGTTTACCAAAAAGCTGATTAACTTCACCTAATTGATGAATACCACCTAATGCTTTTAATGGTACTGCGAGGGTAAGCCCAGCCACTTCAAAGAATAACGCCTGAAACTCACCATCAAAATAATCTTCTTGACGCTGTACAGGAGTTTTAGCTTCAGCAACATTTAGCTGTTCACTCACTTTAGCTATATCTTTGATATTAGCTTGGATCTGTGGTTTCTCAAGGGGCGCGGGTATTTCTTCCTCAATACTAGTCTTTGGCTCATCAAGTGCGTTTGGCTGCACAATGGTTTGCTGCGACGCCTTGAGTGGCATTTTATTGCTACTTTCTGTGGATGGAACTTGTTCGAGTAATTTTGCAACCGGGTGTAAGTCTGTTGACTCATCGTCTTCGCACAGTAAAGCCCCCAAGTACTGGGTCATTACTTTTTCATTAGCAAATAATTGCTTACTCATTCATTAACCTTGTTCAATCAAATAATCGAGTAATGCGCGATAAGCATAAACACCTCTTGAGCGTGGACAATACTGAATCGGTACTTGTTGAGCTAAACTTGCATCACGGAACTTAGTATCTACGGGTATTACCCCTGGCCATACTTTTTCTTGGTACGTTTGCTGTAATGTCTTATATGCTTCAAGGGATGCATTAGTGCGCTTATCATACATTGTAGGGATAATGGTATATTGATACTGCTTTGATTGCGAGCTTTGCATTAATTCCATGGTCCGCATCATTCGGTCTAGTCCTTTGAGTGCTAAAAACTCAGTTTGTACTGGCACTAAAATGCGCTCACTTGCAGCCAATGCGTTAACCATTAATACACCTAACACTGGCGGACAGTCTAAAATAGCGTAATCATAATGCTCACTAATTTTTGCTAAAGCTTTTTTTAAGATAAGCCCCATTCCGGTCTTATTACCCATACTGCGGTCAAGTGTCGCGATTGCCATCGTTGCAGGAAGAATATCTAAGTTATCTATGTTCGATGGACACAAAGCTTGCAATATTTCTTCACTTGCCATGCTGTTTCCACGGGCAAATATATCATATACACTGACTTCTAAATCTTCTGAATCAATGCCAAAGTAATACGTTAAAGATGCATGAGGATCGGTATCAATCAGTAATACTCGCTTTCCTTGCAGCGCTAATATACCAGCTAAGCTCACAGCCGTGGTCGTCTTCCCTACTCCACCTTTTTGATTTGCTACCGTCCAAATTTTCACATCACACCTTATTTTTGTTCGTTGCGCGTTGTAATTCTTATACCACCGTGTGGGAGTTGGATCACTTTAATAGTGTTGTCATCACTTGGCAACTCAATTGGTTGCTCTGCTTCAGTTTCTGTTGCTGGTTGCTCGGTTGTAACAATGGGCTTGGGTGGCAAACCATATTTTGATAATGCAACGACTACTTTACGATTTTCAGCACGTCCTTGCTCTGTATCATTATCAGCAAAAGGTGAATACTGTCCATATCCTTCAATGGCCATGCGCGCAGGGTTGATACCTAATGCATCAAGTTCGACTAAAATCGAGGTCGCTCTTGCAACAGATAGCTCCCAATTAGAACGAAACATTTCATTATGAATGGTTTCATTATCGGTATAACCACGCACTCTAACGTAGTTATCTACTGGGGCAATAATATCGTTTACTAATTTTATCACTGCTTTCGCGCGTTGATGCGCCACAGCACTGCCACTGGAAAATAACATTCCTGAGCTTAATTCAATGATCAACCAGTCTTGGTGCAACTCTAAACTTGCTTCGCCATCGCGTATTTCATCGATCAAGGCTGATTGTAATTTAGTTAATAAGCTATCTAAAGGTTTGCCTAAGTGTTTTTGTTTTATATTACTGGTATCGCTTTGTCCATCCAGTAACTCTGGGCCAGCTTCTTGCTTTTGAATACTTTCACCAAACAGTAGTTCGTTTTCAGGAGTCACTCTATCGGTTAATAAACCGGTCCCCGTCACGCCTTGACCCTCTTGACTATACTGACGAGCTGACTTGTCAAAAACCTGCTCCAGCGAATCAGATAAAATTTGGAAGCTTTCTTCTTTATTAATCGCAATCGCATACATCACTACAAAGAATGCAAACATAATAGTCATGTAATCAGCGTACGACACTAGCCAACGTTCTGTATGCTGACTTTTGGTCGATGAGTGACGAAGTCGACGGCGCATCATAATAATTATTCTTGAAGCTGACTTGGACGCTCTACACGATACGCTTCAAGTTTCAGCTCAATATTGACAGGGCTATCACCTTGGCTCATGGCAATAATTCCTTCAGCTAATAACTCATGAAACAGCATCTTTTGTTCTACTTGTTGTTTGAGCTTGTTAGCCATAGGTAAAAACAATAAATTTGCTAAGCCAACCCCATAAATGGTGGCAAGAAAAGCAGTCGCAACCCCTGCACCTAACTTTTCAGGTTCAGTGATAAATGACATCGCTTGGATCAGACCAAGCACTGCGCCTAATATACCGATGGTAGGACTGTAACCGCCCAACGCCTCATAAACTCGACTGGCTTCAAGCAGCCGTTCTCTTTCTAGCAACAAATCAATTTCTAGTGTGTCTCTGAGTTTTTGCTCACTGTTGCCATCAATCAGTAAACTCAAGCCTTTGGCAACATATGGATCCGGATGGGTTAACGCTATTTCTTCAAGTGCTAAATACCCTTCTTGGCGGGCTTTTTGTGACCAACTTTTAACTTGCTCAATTGCTCTGTTGATATCGTAACTTGGTGGGAAAAATACCCAGTGGCTTATTCTTAATGCTTTATTAAACGTACTTGCTGGTGTTTGTAGCATTACAGCACCTAACGTACCGCCCAACACAATGATTAATGCCGGGCCATTAAATAAAGCACTCACAACACCGCCTTCTAGTGAGTAGCCATAACCAATCGCCAAAAGTGCAACGAACAGGCCTAGAAACGACAACTTATCCACAACCAATCTCTCGAACTAACCGATTAGCAACGTCTTCAAGCGCAATGCTTGCCGATGATAACCCTGCGTTAGCAACCGCTTGTGGCATACCATATACCACACTGGTTTTTTCATCTTGTGCCCAAATAGTAGCGCCGGCTTGTTTAAGCATTCTTGCACCGTCTCTTCCATCTGCGCCCATGCCTGTAAGTACCACAGCTAATACATCACCTTGGAACGATTTGGCTGTACTTGCAAAAGTAACATCAACACTTGGTTTATAGGTGATCCGGGCACTATCGTCTTCAAAAACACGTAAAGTGCGATTGCCAGCCCGTCCCTCAATCAACATTTGTTGACCGCCCGGCGCTAGATACGCGACGCCTGGCATTAATCGGTCGCCTTGTTGTGCTTCTTTTACTTTTATTTTGCACAAGCCGTTTAAACGTGCGGCAAATGCTGGCGTAAACGCAGCTGGCATATGCTGTATTAACAAAATAGGGTGCGGAAAATTAGCGGGCAACTGAGTCAGAATTGTTTGCAGTGCAACAGGTCCTCCCGTTGAAGTACCTATTGCAACTATTTGATATTTCTTTCCTGAAGCGCGAGTGTTAGCTGCAATATTAGTCGCAGGTGCAGCGCTCCGGTTAAAGCTTCGATCTGGTTGAGTTATCGCAGGGCGACTTGTTGTACCTGCAGAAACGGGAGGTATTGGTGCCGATGCAGGAGGCGTTGTCGGCCGACTAAAGCGCGAAAGACGCTTGCGTCCAATTTCTTTTACTTTATTTTGTAATAACTTAATCGCATCTTCATTATTACGAGCAATATCTTCAAATTTTTTCGGTAAAAAATCTAGAGCACCCGCATCAAGTGCGTCTAAGGTTGCTGTTGCGCCATCACGAGTCAGTGAGGAGAACATCAGAATAGGGGTTGGATTTGCTGCCATGATTTCTTTTACAGCACTAATGCCATCAAGCACGGGCATTTCAACATCCATGGTGATTACATCTGGACGAAGTTGATTTGTTTTATCGACCGCTTCTCGGCCATTTACCGCAAAACCAATTACTTCGATATCCTTATCTTGCTCGAGTATTTCGCTCACTCTGCGGCGAAAGAAACTTGAATCATCAACAACTAAAACTTTAACTGCCATTGGCATACTCTTGTTAAATTTTATCTGTGAGAGCCATATTTAGCCCTCACAATAAGATAAGAATTGGCCTAACCTGCGTAGTGTTTTAACAGGTTTGGAACATCTAAGATCAGCGCTATACCACCGTCAGACGTGATCGTTGCACCTGCCATACCAGGTGTTCCTTGTAGTAAAGCATCAAGCGGTTTAATAACAACTTCTTCTTGACCAATCAATGAATCCACTACAAAACCAACTTGTTGCGTACCAATTTGTACAATTACAACATGGCCTTGAGCTTTGCGTAATGATCTGTCAGCACCTTTAACTAACCAATGTTCTAAATAAAACAACGGTCGTGCTTTCTTACGAACAATAATGGTTAATTGACCATCAACTACATTCGTTTTAGTTAGATCTAGGTGGAATATTTCATTAACACCAGCCAGTGGTAATGCAAATGTTTGCTCACCGACAACCACCATCAATGTCGGCAAAATAGCCAACGTTAACGGTACTTTAATTTCTAGGATTGTGCCTACACCTAGCTCAGATTGAATACTCACAGAACCATTTAGTTGGGTAATTTTGGTTTTCACCACATCCATACCCACACCACGACCCGAAATATCAGAGATCTGTTCTTTGGTGGAAAAGCCTGGTGCAAAAATAAGGTTATAGGCTTCTGTATCAGATAATCGAGCTGCTTGCTCGTGATCAAGCACCCCTTTATTGATTGCTATTTTTTTCAGTTTTTCAGGGTCCATACCTGCACCATCATCACGAATGGTGAGCAAAATATGATCACCCTCTTGCGATGCTGATAAAGTAACAGTCCCAGTTCTTGACTTACCTGCCGCTTCACGCACATCAGGCATTTCAATACCATGGTCAACCGAGTTGCGCACCAAGTGGACTAAAGGATCTGCCAGTGCCTCAACTAAGTTTTTATCTAAATCGGTTTCTTCACCCACGAGCAGTAAGTTAATGTCTTTTCTCAAACTGCGGGCTAAATCACGGACTACGCGAGGAAAACGACCAAACACTTTCTTGATCGGTTGCATCCGCGTTTTCATTACCGCACCTTGCAAGTCTGCGGTTACTACATCAAGATTCGAAATGGCTTTACCCATCGCTTCACTTTCAGTATTGGTTGCTAAACTGACTAAACGATTGCGAACCAATACCAGTTCACCAACCATGTTCATTATTTGATCTAGGCGTTTTGTATCAACACGCACCGTCGTATCAGCTTGTGGAGGAGCTGGTTTTTTAGCAACAGCTGTCGCTGGAGCTGGTGCGGATTTTTCAGCTGCTTTCACAGGCTCAGACACTGCTGGTTTGGGCACTGGCTTAGCTGCGGCAACAGGTGCAGGTGTTGGTGCTTTTTTAGCGGGTGCTGGCTCAGTCTCAGCGACCGCTTGTGGCGCGCTGCCTTTACCATGTAATTCATCAAGTAAAGCTTCAAATTCATCATCGCTGATTTCATCTGGACCATTACTTTTCGTCGATGCTGAAGGTGCTTGGGTCGGTTTAGGCGCAGCACTTTCGGTGCCTGCAGTATCTTTATTACTTACTAGACCGAAGCTACCAATACCGTGCAATTCATCCAATAAATTATCAAATTCATCATCAGTAATATCACTATTTGATGATTCATTGCTGACAGTGGTTGTTGGCGTTATAGGACTTTTCCCTTGTCCGTGGAGCTCATCAAGCAGACTCTCAAATTCATCTTCTGTTATCTCATCGATTTGAACATCTTTTTGATCGCTATCAACTTGACCATCAAATAATGAGTCTAGCGCAAATGGATCGTCAGAATCATCTAAAATATCATCAGCATCAACAACAGGGATATCGCCTGCAGGTTCAGCACTGCCAGTTAATTCTTCAGCCGTTGGCGGCAGCCCCAATTTATGTAAAACAGCGAGTAATTCTGGATTTGCTGGTTCTGGTTTTTCTCTACTTTGGATAGTCGCAAACATTTCGTTGATAGTATCGAGTGCTTGCAAGATCACGTCCATCAGTTCGGAATTAACCTTACGAACACCTTGACGCAATAAATCGAAAACGTTCTCTGCACCATGGCAAGCATCGACTAGTTCAGTCATGCTTAAAAAGCCTGCGCCGCCTTTTACCGTATGAAAACCACGGAAAATTGCATTGAGTAATTCGGTATCATCTGGGTTATTTTCAAGCTCCACCAGCTGTTCTGACAAAAGCTCAAGAATTTCTCCAGCCTCTACTAGAAAATCTTGTAAAATATCTTCATCGACTTCAAAGCTCATGCAGTTTTCTCCTCTTAGAAGCCCAAGCTTGATAATAAATCATCAACATCATCTTGTCCTGAGACAACATCATCACGAGATTCTTTATCAATAATTGGCCCTTCAGGGCCTGCAAGTGTATTTTCAGCAGGCGGTTTTTCAATGACTGGTGCTATTGTTTTTGTTTCGCTATCATCTTGGCTGCCAAATGCTGTCAACAAGTGGATCAAGCTGTCTTCTACTTCTCTAACAAGCTCGATAACCCGACGGATCACTTGACCGGTTAAATCTTGAAAATCTTGTGCCATTAACACATTGGTCATGAGTCCTTGCAACTCATCCGTTTTAGTTTGCGAGCTATTCATGAACTTATCTAAGCTATGGCAAAGTGTTTTAAATTCACCTAGCTCAATTTCACGGTTCATTAAACGATCCCAAGTGGGTTTAATGTCTGAAATGTCATCAGCAAGCTGTTGGGCAATGGGTAAACTTGCTTCTACAGCATCCATGGTTTTATTAGCAGCGTTTTCGGTCATTTCCATAACATAGTTCAGACGCTGCTTCGCGTCGGGTAGTGCATCTTTGGTCAAATCAGCTAAACGTGTATCAAGCTCAAAATTTTTCAACGCATCATGAAGCTGACGCGTAAGTTTGCCTACTTCGGCAAATAATTCTGATTGCTCTTTTGACGCCGCATCAATAATTAACTGATCAGCTTTATCTTGTTCACCGTTTTCAAGGTAAACCACAAGCTGACGGGCTTGTTCTAAACTGATCTGAGGCGCAGCAGGTGCTGACATAAGCCTCTCCTATTTATTTAACCTAAACGCTCAAACACTTTTTCCAATTTGGTTTTCAGTGTTGCAGCTGTAAATGGTTTAACGATATAACCGTTAACACCAGCTTGTGCAGCAGCAACAATTTGTTCTTTTTTAGCTTCTGCTGTTACCATTAAAACAGGAATGTGTTTCAGGCTGTCATCGGCCCTAATAGCGCGCAAGAGATCGATTCCTTGCATGCCAGGCATGTTCCAATCTGTAACTACAAAATCAAATTCTTGATTCTGCAACATCGGTAAAGCTGTTGAGCCATCGTCAGCTTCTTGTACATTTGTAAAACCCAAATCTCTTAACAGATTTTTGATAATACGTCTCATCGTCGAAAAATCATCAACAACAAGAATTTTCATGTTTTTATCCAAAACATCCTCCGGTGAGGTCTGAACCTATATTTACTTACTACTAATTAATCCAGTCATTGATTTTTGCTTTGAGCTTAATCATCGCCTGACCATGTATCTGACTCACACGCGATTCACTTACATCGAGTATATGTCCAATCTCTTTTAAATTCATTTCATCGTTATAATACAGCGACAATACTAACCCATCTCGTTCAGGTAAAGATTGTATAGCTGTTAATAATGATTGATTAAAGCGTTCATTTTTAACGTTATTAAAGGGCTTGTCCAGTGCTAAATCATGTCCCACTGGTGTGATAACATCTTCATCTACCCCTAAGTCTTCTATACCTAACACTTTACTTGAATTTACATCACTAAGAATATGATGGTACTCATCTAGCGTAATATCAAGTTTTTCAGCAACTTCACTGTCTTTAGGTTCTCGATTCAGGCTGCTTTCTAGCTCACTAATCGCTTCAGCGACTCTGCGGCTATTACGGTGCACTGAGCGTGGAGCCCAATCACCTCGGCGCATTTCATCCAGCATCGCACCACGGATACGAATGCCTGCAAAGGTTTCAAAGCTTGCACCTTTAGTCGCATCAAAGTTCTTTGATGCTTCAATTAACCCTATCATCCCCGATTGAATCAAATCATCGAGTTGCACACTCGCGGGTAAACGAGCGATTAAATGACAAGCCACTTTTTTGACTAAGGAAGCATGTCGCTCAACAATCACATTTAAATTTTGTGTCGATTGATATCCCATCGCTTTATTCACCGATGCCGTCATAGTTAGCCGTTTACTAATTTTTCTATGAAAAATTCTAAATGACCAGATGGTTGATTAGGTATAGGCCATTTAACTGCTTTTGTCGCTAATGTTTTAAATGCTATTGCTGCTGGGGAACTTGGAAATAAATCAACAATCACTTTCTGACGACGAGTTGCTTTACGCATATTTTCATCATACGGGACTGTTGCCACCAATTCCATTGAGACATCCAAAAAGCGATCCGTTACTTTTGAGAGCTTAGCAAATAGTTCCTGGCCTTCACGCATGCTGCGCACCATATTAGCAACGATTTTAAATTTATACACACCGTGCTCACGACTCAATACTTTGATTAATGCATAAGCATCAGTTATTGAGCTCGGTTCATCACATACTACTACCATGACATCTTGCGCTGCGCGCGAAAAACTTAATACCATGTCAGAGATACCAGCAGCAGTATCAACAATTAATATATCAAATTCGGTATTTAATTCACTAAAAGCGCGAATTAAACCAGCATGTTCTGATGGTGAAAGTTCCACCATACTTTGTGAGCCTGACGTCGCTGGTACTATTTTAATTCCTGCAGGCCCTTCAACTAAAATTTCATCGAGCTCGCATTCACCTGATAGTACATGAGATAGATTACGCTCTACCCTAAGTCCTAACATCACATCACAATTTGCTAAACCCAAATCGGCATCCAGTACTAACACTCGGTTTCCGAGCTGACCCAACGCAATCGCAGTGTTAAGTGAGACGTTAGTTTTCCCTACGCCACCTTTGCCACCTGTTACAGCGATAACTTTAACGCCGTTATTATTGTTTTGACTCATTTTACGCAGGCCACTTGCTTGATCTAATACTGTGTTAATCATACATCCCTACTGTGCTTGACGCTACTGCTTGGCGTCGTGAATGTTGTGCTTTTGTTCTTTTTAAATACAATTGTTCTGCTTTTTTTACTAATTTCTCTGCATTGGCGACCCGAATGTCCTCTGGAACGCGCTGACCGTTAGTAAGATACCCTATTGGAAGGCGATTTTGAATCGCTATACTAATAATCTCACCTAAACTTAATGATTCGTCTAATTTAGTGAAAATACAGCCACTTAATTGTACCTTCTTAAAGTGTCTTACGGTTTCTTGTAAAACATTAATTTGTGCGGTCGCACTGAGCACTAAATAATTGCGAATATCGACACGTTGATTACGCATTAGTGTATTTAACTGCTCAGTTAAACGTAAATCACGTTGGCTCATTCCCGCTGTATCTATTAATACTAGACGCTTATTTCGTAAATGATATAAAACTTCTGCTAATTCATTGGCATCTTTAACTTGTTTTACACCACAACCGATGATTCGGCCATAAGTAGCAAGCTGTTCATAAGCGCCAATACGGTAAGTATCAGTGGTAATAAGCGCAACTTTATCTGCGCCATATTTTTGTGCGCCAAGGGCTGCAAGTTTTGCCACGGTTGTAGTTTTACCAACCCCAGTAGGGCCAACAAGTGCATATACGCCGCCTTGGCGTAGTATTTCATTATTTGTAGTATGCATTTGGTTTTCAACCATTTGCAATAGCGCTTGCCATGCTTGCTGACGTGACACATCATCGGGAATAAAACAGGCCATTTGCTCTGCAACTTCACTGTCAATACCCATTCCGACTAAACGATCGATCATGCATGCGCGAGTAGGGTCGCGACGCGCTAAATCTTGTTGCATCAAGCCAGATACTTGATACTCAAGTAATTGACGCATCGCTGCCATTTCATCACGCATAGCGGTGATTTCATCTGTTTTGGCTGCACTTTTTGTTGGCATCGGAGTATCTAAATCATCAAAACCACTTTCTAGATCATCATCAAAACCTAAGCTATGTGCTTGCGTTTGTGGACGCGGCGCAGTATCGCGACGAGCAAAATCATTATGTGCTTGTGGTTCATGGCGAGTTTGCTGTGCTTGATGTTGTTGCTGTGGTTGATACTGAGTTGATGTATCAATCCCTGACTGGCTAAACATCGACGCAAGCTCAGGTGAGCGTGGACGCGGTGATTGGCGCTCTAATAATGCTTGTAAGCTATCAGCTACCGCAGCTTGCGGCTCAGGCTGTGTACGTTGTGGCGCAGGTTTAACAAAGTTAGCATTTGTTTGTGCTTGTGCCGTAGCAACATGTGCTTGTGCAGGTGCTTTCGGGGCTGCTTTTTCATAATCAACGGCGGCAACAATCTCTACCCCATTGGCTAATTTTTTATTTGACATGATTACAGCATCTACACCGAGTTCATCTTTAACTTCTTTCAGTGCGGTGCGCATATCTTTAGCAAAAAAACGTTTTATTTTCATGGTTCAACCCCTTTAAAATCCGATTATTGGCCTACTGAGCTGACAATCTTGATCTGTCTTTCGTCTGGTACCTCTTGATAAGACATCACTCGCAATCCTGGAATGGTGTACTTAACAAAACGAGATAACACAGTGCGTAACATTCCTGACGTTAGCAATATCGAAGGTTCACCGGCCATTTCTTGATTTTGATGCGCTTCATTTAATGATTGTTGAAGTCGCTCTGCAAGTCCTGGCTCTATTCCGGCACCTTCGTCGCCTGCATTTTGTAGTGACTGATGCAACATCTGTTCCAACTCAGGCGCCAAGGTTATGACAGGGATTTCTGATGACATTCCAACCGCGTCTTGAACAATTAATCTGCGCAGTGAAATTCGCACTGCTGCGGTTAATACATCAGGATCTTGGCTTCGAGGGCCATACTCAACAAGGGTTTGTACAATTGAACGCATATCGCGAATAGCAACGCCTTCATTTAATAAATTTTGTAATACTTTAACAATTGCTGTTAGTGGTAAAATATCTGGCACTAGCCCTTCAACTAAACGAGGATGACTTTTTGCCAGCATATCTAATAGATTTTGCACTTCCTCGTGGCCGAGTAACAAGGCCGCGCTGTTAGTTAGTAACTGACTAATATGCGTTGCTACCACTGTTGCTGCATCAACCACGGTATAACCGAGTGATTGTGCTTCATCTTTTTGATCTGGTTTGATCCAAATAGCGTCTAGACCAAAGGCCGGATCTTTAGTAGCAATGCCTTTTATTGGACCAAATACTTGGCCAGGATTAATAGCCAACTCATCACCGTGCTTAAGCTCCCCCTCACCACTTGAAACACCCATCATGGTAATTCTGTATGCATTTGGGTCTAACTCTAAGTTATCGCGAATATGCACCGGTGGAATTAAAAAACCAAGTTCTTGAGATAACTTTTTACGTACCCCTTTGATCCGGTTTAATAGTTCGCCACCTTGTGATTGATCAACTAATGGAATTAAGCGATAGCCAACTTCAAGGCCAATTACATCAACTTGTTGTACATCATCCCAACCTAGCTCTTTTTGCTCTTGCTTGTTAGCAACACCAGTGCCTGTTGCACCACCATTGGTAGCTTCTGCTTCTTTTGCTGCTGCTTCTTTTAGCTTATTTTGCTGGGTGTAATACGCTAAGTAACCAAGTAATGCACCAAGACTTAAAAAGGCAAAATGTGGCATACCCGGTACTAAACCCATCACGATTAAAATACCCGAGGCGATAAATAATGATTTCTCGTTACCGAGTTGTTTCTTAAATTGATCGCCCATGTTGAGCGATTCATTTTGACGAGTAACAACAATTGCAGTGCCAATTGATAACAGTAATGATGGTAATTGTGCAACTAAGCCATCACCAATGGTCAGCAAGGTATACACTTCCATGGCGTTGCCAAAGCTTAAATCATGCTGGATCATACCAACAAACAAGCCGCCAACAATATTGATGATCAGTATTACAATACCAGCAATCGCATCACCTTTTACAAACTTGCTCGCACCATCCATAGAGCCATAAAAGTCCGCTTCACGGGTGACTTCTTCACGGCGATCTCGTGCTTGCTCTGCACTAATAAAACCCGCATTCAAGTCAGCATCAATGGCCATTTGTTTGCCTGGCATCGCATCTAAGGTAAAGCGTGCCGATACTTCAGAGATCCTGCCTGCACCTTTGGTGATTACCACAAAGTTGATGATAATCAAAATCAAAAACACCACTAAACCAACCGCGTAGTTGCCACCAATTACCACTGAACCAAAAGCTTCAATTACTTTACCTGCGGCATCACCACCGTTATGACCTTCAAGCAGCACCACCCGGGTACTGGCAACATTTAGTGCCAAACGCATAATCGTTGCGATCAATAGCACTGCTGGAAACATACCAAATTCAACAGGCTTCATGGTGTAAACTGTCACTAACAACACCACTAATGCTAAAGCTATATTAAACGAGAAAAGAATGTCGAGTAAAAATGGCGGTAACGGTAAAATCACCATACCCAACGCAGCGAGCACCAGCAAAGGTGTACCAACACCTTTTAAATACTCTTTTTTATCTTTATTAAGTTGTTGTAATACAGCTTTAAATTCCATAATTCTACAATTTCAAAAAATTGACACTAAACGGAATTTGCAATAACTATTCCAAGTTATTAATTACTAGCTTAAAAGAATACTGATTATTCAAATCAATACTTATAGGCATCTGGAATTGGGAGTGTTTTATTCAATTTTGTAGGGCGTTTACCACGGCCTTTTTGAAAGCGTTTAAGCTGAAATACATAAGCTAAAACTTGTGCGACTGCAGTAAATAGTTGGTCAGGGATTTGCTCTCCTACTTCGGCAGTATGATACAGTGCTCGAGTTAGCATGGGGGATTCAAGGATGGGTACCTCGTTACCAATGGCTATTTTCCTAATTTGCATCGCCATCTCATCAACACCTTTGGCAACGACTATCGGCGCGCCAGCGCGCTCTGTGTCGTACTTTAATGCCACAGAGTAATGGGTAGGGTTGGTAACAACTACATCGGCATCTGGCACATCCTGCATCATGCGTCGCTGCGACATTTGTCTTTGCGTTTGTCTTATACGCGCTTTAATTTGCGGATCTCCTTCAGAATTTTTATATTCATCTTTGACTTCTTGTAGAGTCATTTTTAATTCTTTGTGATGTTTATGACTTTGATATGGCGCATCAATCGCAGCAATAATGGTTAAGGTGCAGGTCAGTCCTAAAAACATCCATGCGAGTATCTCTAAGGCATGAATGATATTGCCCGGCGCACTTTCAATACTCAGATGAAGAATTTCATCAAAGAAGGTGTTGATCAAAAAGATAGCAAAGCCAGCTACTACCACAAACTTTAAAATCGATTTCACCAACTCGACGCCCGCTTGTGGACCTAACATCCGCTTTATACCTTTTGCTGGTGACATTTTACTGGCTTTAGGTGCTGCCGCCTCCCAACTAAAGTTAAAACCACCTAACAAGGTATTACCTATGATACCCGCCAGCACAATAATAAACACAAACATCGCCATCGGAAACACTAGCGCATCGGCCACCGCTCCCCACACAGAAAACATTTTAGTGGTATCGTACGTTTCATTACGGTTCAAGCTGAGCATGCGACCCATTATATTATACAGTCCCTTGCCAATCTCAGGTCCGTACATAAGTAATGAAATGGCTGAAAAAATAAGTACAAACATGGTGCCAAGCTCTTTTGAGCGCGCAACTTGACCTTTCTTTTTCGCGTCGCTTACTTTTTTCCCCGTGGGTTCTTCGGTTTTTTCTTGACCTGAATCTTCAGCCATCACTCTCTCCTATGGGGAACAACCAACTAAAGTACACATTAACTCAATCATTTTTAACCATTGAAATTCAAATTGAGTAACAAAGTTACCTAAGGTTGCCCAAATAATGACTAAACCTGCAACCAAGGTAAACGGAAAACCGATTGAAAAAATGTTTAACTGCGGTGCTGCACGGGTCATCACACCAAACGACATATTAATCACCAGCATAGCTGTTAAAGGCGCCAAAGATAGCACCAAGGCGGTAGTAAACATCCAGCCGCCCCACGTCACTATGTCCCAATAATGATCAACCGCCCACCAATTACCGTCGATTGGCAGCACTTCAAAGCTATGCACTACCATTTGGATCATCATTAAATGGCCATTAAATACAAAGAATAATAGCGTTGCTAGAATCAAATAAAACTGCCCAACAGCAGGCACACTCATACCATTAGAAGGATCAACAACTGAGGCGAAACCAAGACCAGTTTGCATTGCTAATATTTGCCCTGCTAACACAAAAGTATTCAACATCAATACAGAAGCAAAACCTATCGCAACACCGATTAACATTTGTTGAATAACTACCAAGATCATCTCAAAAGAGAATAAGTTATTAAATGTCGCAGGCGGAAGTACTGGTACAACTAAAAAGGTAATCATTACCGCTAGACCCATCTTGATCCGCGTAGGCACATTTTTAGCACCCAGCCCCGCCATGATCATAATCATCGAGCTGATCCGTACTAGTGGTAACAAAAAGTCACTCAGCCACTGAATAATGACTGAAAAAGGAAACTCCATACTAGCCTGCTATCTCTGGGATGATAAGCACTAAACGAGTGAAAAAATCCATTAACTCTTGCGTTAACCAATGCCCTCCAGCAATTAACGCACTGATGGTAATTAATAAGCGCGGCAAAAAGCTTAATGTTTGTTCATTGATTGATGTAGCAGCTTGAAAAACGGCAACCACTAAACCCACTAATAAACCTGGTACCACAATTGCGGAGACTAACTTAATAACTAAAAACAAAGAATCGCTGAGTATGTCAACAAAAATTTCCGGTTCCATGGTCCCCTCCTAACCTTTGTAGGCAAAGTATTGTATTGCCATATCAAGTACCTAAGCCAAAACTCTTCGCTAAAGTGCCCATTACTAAACTCCAGCCATCGACAAGTACAAACAACATAATTTTAAACGGCATAGACACAATCATCGGCGAGAGCATCATCATACCCATGGCCATTAAAACTGACGCAACTACTAAATCGACTATCAAAAATGGAATAAAAAACATAAAACCAATAATAAATGCAGTTTGTAATTCACTGGTTATAAATGCGGGGATCAATACAATTAATGGCGTCGCTTCAGGTGAGTCTAACTTGTCATACCCAGCAATTTTAGCGAAGGTTTCTAAATCTTTTATGCGCACCTGTGAGAGCATGAATTCCTTCATCGGCTCTTTGGCAAGTTCAAGCGCTTGAATCGAGGTCACCTGCTCATTTAAATATGGCTCAATGGCTTGCTGATTCACTTTTTGATAAACCGGCGTCATTATAAAAATACTTAGAAATAGCGACATACCTAACAGTATTTGATTTGATGGTGTTTGTTGCAAACCAATTGCTTGGCGCAAAATAGCCAGTACTACAATAATGCGAGTAAATGAGGTCATCATGATCACCGCAGCGGGTATAAAGCTCAGCGCGGTCATAATAGCCAGAACTTGCAAGGTTACAGAATAATCTTGCGAGCCATCTGGATTAGTCGTAATACTTAACGCTTCAATGCCTTCGGCGTTAACTGAGGGAATAAAAACGAATGCAAAAAGTATAAGCAGCCACTTAGTCATATTATTAATTCTTTTTAATGTGGTTAGTTTGTGGGTTTAATAGCTTGCCAAAACGTTGTGCTAGGGCTGGCAACTCTTTTTCTGTTAACGGGGTTTCTAATTTATGCAGGTAGTTAATACTATGCGGCGTTACACCTAATAAATGCTGACAATTATCAATTTCGACGACCATTAATCGCTCTCGCGCACTTAATGGTAAACTACGCACCACTTTAAATTCGTCGGTATTTGCTAAATTGGGGTTTAGTTTTTTAACCAAAAATGCCAGTACCACAATCAGTACTAGCACCATGATTAAAGACATTACCATTGAGAGTAAGTCGCCCATAGGTGTCGCTGCGGGCAGTGCTGAGCTTGCTGCAGTCGATAAAAAAAGCCAACTGCTCATCGCAGCTTTTTGATCCGTTCAACTTGGCTGATCACGTCAGTGAGGCGGATACCAAATTTATCATTAACTACGACGACTTCACCGTGCGCTATCAATGTACCATTAACTAATACATCCAGTGGTTCACCGGCAACACGATCAAGTTCAACAACTGAACCTTGGTTAAGCTGAAGTAAGTTACGAATATTGATTTTTGAACGCCCAACTTCCATCGAAATAGTTACCGGGATATCTAAAATTGTATCGAGTTTGCGTTTTTCTTCGCCACTCATTTCATGTCTAGTATCACTTAACTCGTCAAGTTCAGTTACTTTGGCACCGTCAGAACTGTCGGTTCCTTCGGCTTCGGCTAAAGCAGCCGCCCATTCGTCCATTGTATCTTGGTCATCACTCATACTATTAAACCTTTTAATTCTCTTACCAGTCTAAATCTACGCCTTCTGAAAGGTGTAGATCATCTTCTAGTTCTGCTAATTCCGCATCTGAATCAAGCTTTTTGCCACCTTTTGTAAAGACATGCAACTCTGATTTGACTGATTCAGGACGTCTAATTTTTTCACTAATTTGCAGCGCAACGTTATCACGAGAACGACCCATTTTCG
This sequence comes from Pseudoalteromonas sp. SR45-6, assembly GCF_014163545.1. Lineage (NCBI taxonomy): Bacteria > Pseudomonadati > Pseudomonadota > Gammaproteobacteria > Alteromonadales > Pseudoalteromonadaceae > Pseudoalteromonas > Pseudoalteromonas sp. SR45-6. The sequence continues at coordinate 58,731 of NZ_JACJDM010000008.1, read as the reverse complement.
CCCTAAAGGTCGGCAGCTCTTCGACAAACACCGTTATGTGCTCTGGCATTTCAACAGGAATAATATCCCCAGCCTTAAGCTCCATAATTTGCGCTAAGGTTAAATCAACTTCAAGCAGTTGTGTTGATATTTCAACTTCAACATCCATAATTTCATCACGTAAGGCTTTGCTCCAACGTAAATCGGTATCTTCAGTATCTGATTGCACACCAGCATCGAGTAATTCACGAATAGGTTCAAGCATTGAATACGGCAATGCGATATGGAAATCTCCGCCACCGCCATCCAGCTCAATATGGAATGAACTGATCACTACTACTTCGGTGGGGCTGACGATATTCGCCATTGCTGGATTAACTTCTGAATCAAGATATTCAAAAGACACGTCCATTACCGGCGCCCATGCTTCTTTGTAATCTTCAAAGATTATTTTTAATAGCATTTGTACAATACGGCGCTCAGTAGGCGTAAATTCACGACCTTCTATTTTCGCATGATAGCGACCATCGCCACCAAAAAAGTTATCAACCAAGATAAACACTAACCGTGCTTCCATGGTGATTAATCCAGTACCTTTAAGAGGACGAAAGCGCACCATGTTAAGACTGGTAGGAACAAATAAAGTGTGGATATATTCACCAAACTTTATCATTTGTACGCCATTGATAGAAACCTCAGCAGTGCGGCGCATCATATTAAACAAGCTAATTCGCATGTGTCGAGCAAATCGTTCGTTCACAATCTCCAGAGTCGGCATGCGACCACGAACAATACGATCTTGTGAAGAAAAATCGTATTGTAGCGTATTACCGCTGCCATCATCACCGTCCTGTAGATCCTCCTCTTCGACTTCATCGACACCATGCAACAGGGCATCGATTTCATCTTGGGATAATAAATCGCTCACGCTGACCCCTTATTGCATTACAAAGCCGGTAAACAACACCCGCTCGATTACTTTACTTCCCTCTACGTCCATTAACGCCGCTTGTACTTTATCAAGCGCTGCTACTCGCAGGGTTTCTTTTCCTTCGCTAGTGCCCAGTTCATCTGCGGTGGTGGTTGAAAACACACCAAGCAATGTACCTTCAATTAGTGGAATATGCTTTTTGGCCGTTTCTTCATTCACATCACCGCGCACTAATAATTGCACTTTTATTTGCACAATACGGTCACGACTTGCACCTGGTACGTTAAAAATAAAAGGTCGAGGCATCGCAACATATAAAGCACTGCCAACCTTTGCACCACTGCCACTTACCTCTGCAGTTTCAGTTGCAGGTGCAACCGATTCGTCTGCAAGTGTTTCAGGAGCAGCGTCTGAGCCTGACATCAAGAAAAAGCCAGCGGCACCACCAATTACCAATACCGCAGCAATAATAATTATAATCAGCTTTTTTTTACTTTTACTGCCATCTTCAATTTCTAAATTTGCTTCTTCAGCCATGCCGCTTTCCTTTATGCCTTGATAATAGCGATATTACGAGTGTCACCGCGCACCATCAAGTTATTTATTTTTATAGTCTTATACCTCATATAATAGCAGGTGTTAGGCATAGTAATCTATTGATGATGAAGATTGTTGCCCAGAGCCGCGAATTGGTTGCTGAGTTAATGCAGTTTCCTCTTCATTTTGTTGCTGATTTGCCTGTTGACCACGACCATTTTGTTGTCCGTCACCACCAGTATCACTTTGACTATTCCCCTGCTGGATACTGCTTTCACCCAGTTCAATTCCCTGCTGCGCTAACATTTCCCGTAATCTCGGCATTGATTGCTCAAGGGCTTCTTTGGCTTGCTGATTTTGCACCACAAAGTTAATGTGAGCTTGTTCTGCATCGCTACGAATACGAATTTGCATACTGCCCATTTCTGGCGGATCAAGACGTATTTCAGCTTCTTTATTATTAATGCTTAACAATGCACTCACTCGTTCTTGCAGTAACTTGGCAGCATCACTTTTCATGATATTCAACGCTTGTAACGCAGTTGGATCAATATTTATTTGTCTTGTCTGTGATGTAGGACTCGCTTGCTGAGCATGCATTACTTGCATATCAGCCAAAGCTTGTTGATAACTTTGCTCACTCCCTTCTACAGCCGTGGCTGTTGTAACTGCAGTGGTTAATCCGGTGAGCTGGCCAAACAATTGATTTACACGTGCCAATGTGTTGTCGCGCACAGGGCTTTGCTCTGCTTTAATATTTTCAGCAAATTGCTCGCTTTTTAGAACATTATCTTGTACTGCCAGTTTCACTTCTTGCTCTTTGCTTGCAGCCTTTATAAGTGCATCTTGTGGCGCAGATACTTTATTTGTATCTGATTTAGCGGTGCTGCTATTGGTAGTTGTAGTGCTTGCTAAATTATCTGCCATTGACTGAACCGTCAATTGAGCTTTTGACTCAGTCCTTTTTTCAGTACTCTCTGGCTGGGCTAATTCAGTAATCGCCTTATTGATCTGAGTTAATAAAGCCCCTTTGGGCTGCTCATTGCTCACAAAATTTCGTAATTGCTGGCTTAATGCCTGTTTTTGCATAGGGCTTAACAGCGAAATATCTTTACTTAGTTGAGTTAGCTCTGCGGTGTTAATTGTCGCAACTGCAGTGGTAGGTTTTGCAGCTTCTTTACTATTAAGCGCTACAAATTCAGCCAGCATTTTTTTTAAGTCAGTTATGTTAGCCGGTGATGGATCTTGCTGACGAATGACATCAACCTGAGTTTGCAGCTGTTTTTGCTGCTCCGGTGTTAAGCTCGCCAACAGTGGATTTTCATTTTTTTGCACAGTTGTCGTTGAGTTAAGTAATACCTTGCTGATTTGCTCTAATACAGCACTATTATTACGCTTTGACTGTTCAGCTGCTTTTTCTGATACATCAGTTTGAGAGCTTGAAGCAACACCTTTAACCGCTTCAGCGTCCATTGCTACTTCAGTGGCACTTTTGATTGCTTGTTTAGCGTTAGCAGTAACGTTAGTAACTGCTGCATCTGCACTTAGTGCTGCGCTCTGTTGAGGTTTTCCTTGCTGAGCAAGCATAGCGTCGGAACCTTTAGCTAATACTTCACTGTCTTGTGGTTTACCTTGGCTTGTATTTCCAGCAGCAATTATTTGAGCTGCGTCATTGTCAACTTGCCCGCTTTTTAACGTAGTTGTAGTCGCAACTGCTTGTTGGATTGTTGGCTGCATTGCCATCGCTTTATTTTGCGATGTCTCTTTTGCGACTTGAATATCATCAATAATAGGAGTAACTGCATCATCAGGCGGAGTGTTCCCCTTTAGCTGAAGTTGTTTATCAATTGCCTCTGCCAGCACCTTTTTTTCTGTAAGTAACGATGGTTTTAGCTGTTTATCGACTAATTGTGCAATCGGATCATCAGTAGCAGGAGTCTCTGTATCAATAATAGGCGTAACATCATCAATTGGACGGGCTCCAGTGACTTTAACAAGCGTAGGGTCTATTTTTTCCTCGCTGTATTTCCCCAACTTTGAAAGTAATGAGGAATTTTCGACAGTTGGCGTATTATTTACCCGAGTGTCCATGTTATTAGCCGCCGTTATTTGCGCAAGCATTGCATCACCAGACATCGCATTTTCATCACTGTTGTCAGCAGACATTTCTTGTGCTTTTTCAGCAACAATTACGGCTTCAGCTGAACGAGGCTCAGCACCCGTTGAATTAACCTTTATAGATGTTTCCGCAGCATTATTGGCACTTTGTAATTGGCTAAAAAAGTCACTATCAGTGCTTTCTTTATCTGCTGCACCAGCAGCTTTGGCACTGTCTTTTTTATTTAACTGAACATCCTGCTCAGTTGAGATAAACACTGAAAGATCACTAATAGCCATAATTCACCTAGATTAAAAGTGGCAATTTGCCGCCGCAGTTTGCCAGAATAAATACTTATTACATTAAACTAGCAAATAATATGCCTAAGCTGATTTGAATTAATAAATAACCCTATTTTGGGCAATAGGCTATAAAACGCGACGTCTTTGGTAAAATTGATTTGCGGAAAATTCATCAAGCATTTTTTGTTCATTTTTTTGTGCGATCACATTCGCTTTAAGTTGCTGTTTTTCTATTAACTTAGCAACCGCTTTAGCCTTAATCTGCTGTTTCAGCCATAAACTTTGGCGTTGTGAGACAACTTGTTTAGCAGTACTGACTGTATTCGCTTGTTGACGAATGGCTTCTTCGATTTTGGCAATGAAAGCATGATATTGACTAAACCCGGCACTACTTAAACCGGACTTTCCTTTTACATGTAATTGCTGAGTATATTCTAAGCGGAAGTTATTCAAGCCTTGCAATTTTTGTTGATTGCCTTGCAAGTTTTGCTGCGCTTGTAAATAATTTATCCGTAAAGCTTCTTCTTTATCATTTTCTATTTTCAGCAATAAACTGAGCTTATTTGTTGCCATTATGCTTGTCCTAATAATTGCGCAAGCCCTTGTAGGCCATCGTCATAGCTGATCACATCCTTCATGCCTTGTTGTAAAAATGCATTCACTCTTGGCATCATATTAATGGCCTGATCAAGCATTTGGTCGGTGCCTTTTTGATAAGCACCTAAAGTAATCATATCTTTATTTTGCTGGAACATTGAATACACTTGTTTTAACACTCGCGCTTGTTGCATATGTGCTTCTGAGACAACTTGTGGCATCACCCGTGAAATCGATTTTTCTATATCAATAGCAGGATAATGACCACTGTCAGCGAGCTCTCTGGATAACACGATATGACCGTCTAAAATGGCTCGCGCCGCATCAGCAATCGGATCTTGCATATCATCCCCTTCACTCAGTACAGTAAAAAACGCTGTGATAGAGCCTTGCCCTTCGCCGCCATTACCAGCACGTTCCACCAGCGCGGGTAGCTTTGCAAATACTGAAGGCGGATAACCTTTAGTCGCCGGTGGTTCACCAACCGCAAGCGCTATTTCGCGCTGCGCCATGGCATAACGCGTTACAGAATCCAGTAGCAATAAAACATTTAAACCTTGATCGCGAAAGTACTCCGCGATAGTTACCGCACTTTCACAACCTTTTAATCGCATTAATGGCGATGCATCGGCGGGCGCGGCAACTACGACAGAACGTTTACGCCCTTCCACACCGAGTATTTCTTCGATAAATTCTTTTACTTCGCGGCCACGCTCCCCCACTAAACCAACAACTATTACATCAGCTTCTGAGCCTCGGGTCATCATACCCAGTAATACCGACTTACCCACCCCGGAGCCTGCAAATAGCCCCATGCGCTGGCCTTGGCCAACAGTTATCACTGAATTAATAGCGCGTACGCCAACATCCATCGGCTGCGTAATTGGTCGTCGAGATAATGGGTTAATGGAATTTTGTGCAAATTTTAAGTAATGCTCTGCTTTAATAGCTCCAAGCCCATCCAACGGACGCCCTAAGCCATCAACAACACGACCAAGTAAACACATACCAACAGGCAGTCCGGTATCATTTACTTGTGGGATCACTCGAGCACCAGGTAGTACACCAGAAATATGGTCATTTGGCATCAAGTAAAGCGTCTGGTCATTAAAACCAACAATTTCAGCATCAACAAAACCATTCATGGTTTCAATTTTACATTGGCTGCCAACTGGCGCGCGTAATCCTTTCGCCTCTAATGTTAACCCTACAACACGGGTTAAAATTCCCGCAACAGCAGGCGTTGGACTATGAATATGTTTTTGATACTGTTGTAAGCGTTCACTTAATGGGCGTGGTTGAGAACTCATTGCAAACCAAAAATGGAGTTAGATACCACTACTATGCAAAAAACTATCCAACGTTTCTTTGACGCGGGTTTTTATAGTCATATCAATAGATGACTGAGGTGTTTTTACTTGGCAACCGCCGCGATCTAAAGTCGGCTCTGCAACTAACTGCCAATGGTTTTCAGCTAGTGCAGCTTCGCCATAACTATTTTTAACCAGTTCAATGTCTTCAGGGTGTAAATGAATACGCACACTTTGCTGCTCATTGGCTAACGCATCGATACACTGCTTTAAACTTTGCAAAATAATTTCAGGGGAGGTTTTAATTTCTTGATAAACTAACGCTTCGGTTAGCATTACAGTTAACTGTACAAGTTGCTTTTCGGCGTCATCATCGACTTTAGCTAATGGCGCTGACAAACTATCCAACAATGCTTTTAGACTCGTTAGCTGTTCTTCAATCAGTGGTTTTACTTCTTCTTGACCTTGTGTTTTACCAAGCTCAATGCCTTCTTTATAACCGGCTTCTTTTCCCTCACCTACGCCTTTTTCAAAACCATCAATATAACCCTGCTCGTGGCCTTGTTTTAAGCCTTCTTCGTAGGCATCTTGACGAATTCGTTCCAGCTCAGCCATCGTTAACGAAGGCAGCTCAGGCTCTTCGGGCTCTAGTGCTTGTTCACTTTCTTCAAGCTCTTTACGATATAAATCGGCCAGCGGTGTACCAAACGCCGTTGAACGACCATCGAATTTTCGAGTGTCTTGCGTAACATCTGGAATTGGCCAGTTTTCTAATAATTCATCAACTGCTTCACTGGCACGTAAAGGACGACCTTGATATTGAGTAGGTTTGCTCATGGTTTACAAGAACTCCTCACCACCACCACCACCAAGCATAATTTCACCTGAATCAGCGAGACGACGTGCCGTAGATAAGATCTCTTTTTGCGCGGCTTCAACTTCGCTGATCCGCACAGGTGCCATTGCTTCTAAATCATCAGCAAGCATCTCTGCAGCCCGTTTTGACATATTGCCGAGGATTTTCTCTTTCAATGCATCATCAGTACCTTTGATGGCTTTCATCAGTACATCTTGTTGGACTTCTCGCAAGATAGCTTGAATACCACGATCATCAACATCCATTAAGTTTTCAAATACGAACATTAAATCTTGGATTTGTTGCGACATCTCTTCGTCATGCTCACGGATAGAATCCATCAACTGACCTTCAATATTGGTATCGAGGTAGTTCATAATATCAGCCGCCGCTTTCAAACCGCCCATTTTCGCAGCTTGCGCACCAGCTTGTCCGGCAAATTGTTTTTCCATGATCTCGTTCAATTCTTGTAAAGCCGCAGGTTGTACTTCTTCAAGGTTGGCGATGCGCATGGTTAAATCTAAGCGCACTTTTTCAGGAAACTGCGCTAAAATTTCGGCCGATTGCTCAGGCTCCAAATAAGATAAAACAATCGTTTGAATTTGCGGATGCTCATTGCGAATAATATTGGCAACTTGCTTTGAGTCCATCCATTTCAATGAATCAAGGCCTTTGGCACCGGATCCCATAACAATTTGATCTATCAGGCTTGCCGCTTTATCTTCACCAAGTGCCGCAGTAAGCGCTTTTTTAATAAAATCTTCTGATTGAAAACCAATCGTACTAAAGCTTTGTATTTGTTCTATAAATAAATTGTGCACGGCACTGATTTTGGCTTGCGATAGATCATCTATCGCCGCCATTGCCATACCCACTTTTTGCACCTGTTTAGGTTCAAGGTGCTTTAATATTTGCGCTGCATCTTCTTCGGATAAGCTTAGCAATAAAATTGCGGCTTTATCTACACCGTCTAATTTATCAACATCAAACGCTGCTGGCAGTTGTTTTTGTTCTTGATCAGTCATCTTCAGTTAACCACGCTTTCACAACTTGTGAGGAGAGTTCTGGCTCATTTGCTACTAAGGCACGAACAGCTTTTAATAAGTCTTCATCGCCATGTAGGTCTGGTAACTGTAGTGTACCATCACTTGAGAAGCCAACCGAAGCAGAATCAAAATCTTTATTTAGCATATCTAGGGTGTTATCACCAATATCTACACCAGAACTAAGCGCATCATCATCATACTCTTCAAGGGTATCATCTGGGTAAATCAAGCGTTTCAACATAGGTTTAACCACCGCCATGATTAGCACTATAATAACCAATGCGCCAAGCACTAAACGCACAACTTTCATAAACCAGTTTTGTTCCCACAGTGGCACTTCAATAGCTAAGTCCATCGGTTCACGTACAAACGGTACTGTCACTACTTCTAATGCATCACCACGCTGTAAGTCAAAACCCACACCACCTTGCAGTAAGCGACGAATATTTGACAGTGCTTCAACTGAGCGAGGCTCCATAGTCGTTTCACCATTTTCACCCACTTTTGCCACATAATCGACTGCCACAGACACACTAATTCGACGAATAACACCACTTTGCTGACGTGTATGGGAAATAGTAGTATCAAGTTCATAGTTACGTGTCGCCTCTTTATGAGTGCGACTGGGTGATGAACCAGAGCCTGCACCACCTTGACCGGCAACTTCAGGAATATTCGAATCCACTGGGGGCTGATTTGTCAGCGCGCCAGGAATACCGATAGCTAACCCGCCGATGTTGTTTTCTTCAAAAGTGGTTTCGCTGCGTACCGCTGGTAAATCAGGGTTGTAGCGTTTTTGAGTTTCTTCAATCGCGCTAAAGTCCATACTTAAATCGACTTGTGCAGTGTAGTTACCCATGCCAATAACTGGCATTAAGATACCATCTATTTTATCTAGATATTCTTGTTCACGTTTACGTTCAATATCGTATTCTTTACGTGAGCGAGCAGCTAACGCACTTTGCGATCCTGAATTAAGTAATCGGCCATTTTGGTCTGTTACAGTTACTCGTGACGGCTCTAAACCTTGCACTGCTGAACCAATAATATCAACAATGGCGTCCACTTCTTCACTACCGAGCATACGACCACGTTTTAAAGTTAATACAACTGTTGCGGATGGTTTTTTCTCACGACGAGCAAAAACATTTTCTTTCGGGATTGCCAATAATACTTTAGCACGCGTGACATTTTGTAGTTCCTCGATCGTGCGCGCAAGTTGTTGTTCACGACCGTGCTTTAAACGTTCACGCTCTAAACGCTGACTAACACCAAAACCCATATCTTGCATGATAATATCAGTACCCGAGTTCGGCGCTTGCTCAATACCTTCGCGGGTCATTAACAATTTAATATTTTGATATTCATTTTCAGGAACAGAAACCACATTGCCATCAAGTTGATAGTCAATTTTTTGTGCATCTAAAAAATCGAGCGTTTGAATTAGCTCTTCCGTTGGCATTTTTCCAAGTGGACGCATATCTGGTTGACGTGCCCAAATAATCACAAAAATAGCGATCGCTAAACAAATCGCTAATGCAATAATTAAAGTGACCTGACGTAATACATCAACGCCGTTTAATGCACTTAAATAGCCTGACTTTTGTTCTTGTTGATCGTCATTATCAGTTTGGTCGATACCGCCGCCGGCCAAAGCAAGATCTGTTGATTGATTAGATTGCGCCACAATAATTCTCCACTACCTAGTTAAACAGGCATGTTCATGATTTCTTTATAGGCTTCTACAAGTTTGTTACGAACTTGTACAGTGGCTTCAAAGGCAACCGATGATTTTTGTGATGCGATCATCGCATCCGCTAATGACACATTTCGGTCGCCCATTTCAACCGCTACGACTTTTTGTTTTGCATCAGCTTGAAGGCCATTCACGGTATTGAGTGCATCACTTAACAAATCGCCAAATTGGGCGCTCGAAGTAGGCTGCGCCTGCGTCGGTAATTTGTTTACTTGATTACTACGACCAGCTTCGAGAGCCATAGATTGCATTTCTTGAAATAATGCGCTGTTTTGAATTTTCATAATTGTCTCTGACGATGCAGTTTACTAATAACTTAATAAAGCACAAAGCATGCCAACTAATAAATTAATTAATATCAATAGCTTGAGATGTGTTTTTGTTGTCAGAGTTTTGACAAGTTTACGCCCAGCAAGGCTGAGCGTAAATTAAATAGTGAAGGAAAACAAAAATTATAGAGGCTTAAGCAGGTAAGGTGATCCCCAAATCACGCATTTGTGCCAATTTATAACGTAATGTTCGTGGGCTGATCCCTAATGTTTCAGCTACATCTTTACGCTTGCCTTGACAACGATTTAGGGTCTCTAAAATAATTCTATGCTCTTTATCTTTAAGTTCATCTTTGTAACTTCCCGAATCCAAGCTTGGTAATTCTTCACGCAGCTGATTGCGTTCTGCTGTCGCTTTTATTGCTGGCGCTTGCAGATCATAATAAGCATCATTAGTTGGTGAACTTGTAACCGCCGAAGTAGTGTTTTCTGGTGCTGAATTAACCGGCACTAAACTTGCTGATAAAGCCGCAGTTAGAGGAGTCTGGGTTAAATTTTCAATAAAAATAGCACTTTCGTCAATCATATCACCGTGGCGTAATATCAACGCACGCTGGATCACATTATCCAGTTCACGCACATTACCTGGCCAAGTATGAGCTAATAATTTTTTCTCTGCCGGTTCGCTAAGTACAGCGATAGGCTCTTTGCTTTTATTGAGATGACGTTCAATTAAATGCTTTGCCAACACGACAATATCGCCTGGACGTTGACAAAGTGGACGCCACATCAACGGAAATACATTTAACCGATAATATAAATCTTCTCTAAACTGGTGCTTAGCCACAGCCTCTTTTAAATCACGGTTACTGGTAGCCAAAATACGCACATCTAGCTTAATAGTTTTGCGACCACCTAAACGTTCAACTTCGCGTTCTTGTAATACACGTAGTAACTTAGCCTGTAGGCCTAAATCCATCTCAGTGATTTCATCAAGTAAAATTGTGCCACCTTGTGCTTGCTCAAATTTACCCGGACAAGCTTGAATCGCACCAGTAAACGCGCCTTTCTCGTAGCCAAATAATGTAGCTTCGAGCATATTTTCAGGGATCGCAGCACAGTTTATTGCGACGAATGGCTGCTCTGCGCGATCTGATTTATCATGGATAAAGCGTGCGAGTACTTCTTTACCTGAGCCACTAGGACCAAGCACCATCACACTGGCATCCGATTTAGCAACCCGACTTGCAAGTTCTAATAGCTGAATGCTACTCGGATCAGCGACAATCGGCCCGTCAGTTTCTTTTTCCGGCTCAGGTAGATAGCGGCTTACCATATTAAGTAGCACTTCGGGCGCAAACGGTTTGGCCATATAGTCAATTGCCCCTAACCGCATAGCCTCAACAGCATCATCAATAGTCGCATACGCTGTCATCATTAAAACCGGTAGATCAGGGTAATTAAGATTAATGCTGCGCAGTAAATCAAGACCACTCATCGCGCCCATTTGCACATCGCTCACGACCAGCGAAAAGCTGTCTTTTTTAAGTAGCACCATAGCTTGCTCAGCACTGTCAGCCGCAACGCAATCTATTCCAGACATTTCAAGCGTATCAATCAAGGCTTCACGAAGCCCTGCATCATCTTCAACCACTAAAATCGTGTTGTTCATATTGCCTCCGCCGATGTTGACTTTGTACAAATAGGTAACAGTAAACTAAAGCAGGCTCCGCCTTGAGCATTGTTCGTTACTGCAACTCGTCCTTGGTGTGCATTTGCGACTGAACTAACTACCGCTAAGCCTAAACCTGTGCCTTGGCTTCGGGTAGTAAAAAATGGTTCAAATAATTTATCAAGTAAGCTTAAATCGACCCCAGGGCCATTATCACTTACAGTAATACACACTAGCTCGGGGTCACTCGCATCCCGCTGCGCACTTAATTGAACGAGTGCATTACTGCCAATGACTTGAATACTATTGTGAATAAGGTTTTGAATGGCACTGGCAAGCGCAGTTTTATTGCCCATTATCTCGATATCAGGCTCAGGTAAACTGACCTGAAGTTCACTATTATTAAGTGCGACCATAGCATCAGCGCCAGTTTTCACTTCAGTTAATAATTGCTGCATGGAAACATGTTCAACAACTTGCTGATCGCCACTTTTTGCGAACAACAACATATCGTTTACTTGGGTTTCGAGATCTTTTAAACGCGACATTAACTTAGTATGAAAATTGCCTCGCGAGCTTTCGGGTAACCGCTTTGAACCTAAATTAGCGGCATACAAAATCGCAGCAGACAGTGGTGTTCGCACTTGATGTGCCAAAGATGCCACCATTTTACCCAATGCACTTAAACGCTGCATATGTGCAACGCGTGTTTGTAGACGACGCGTTTCGGTTAAGTCAGTCATTAAGATTAATTGCCCTGGCTCTGGCGCTAATGCCGTTATTTCTAACTTAATTAAGCGTCCATCTTTTAGCGATACTTCATGGCCATCATCTTGTTGGGGCCGAAACGAGCGCTGGATCACACTGAACCACTTTTCACCTTCGAGTGGCTCCCCTAGCATGTCTGTTGCAATTTGATTAGCTTTAGCGATCAAACCGCGACCATCAAGCACCACAACACCCGCAGGCATTGTATCTACTAAATGACTTAACCAACTGGCTTGCTGGCGTAATTCACTTAACTCACCAATGTACTCTTCTTGCAGTAAACATGGGTTATACTGGGTCGCTGTGATAAATTGTGGTTTTAAGACATTAGCTAAGGCCATAATGCATTCTCGTTTACAGGATCTAACTAGCTAAATGCACAAATTGTACCAACAATTATATTGATTAATTTCATTTGCTTAGCGTATAAATAACGCGACAAAAAAATGACAAACTAAAATAAGCAAAGCAAGGAGACACTATGAATTCAACAAATTTATGTCGCTGCCCTTGGCTCGATACCAGTAAAGATGACTATGTTGCCTATCACGATGATGAATGGGGGATCCCAGTATATGATGACCAAACACTTTTTGAATTTATTACTCTGGAATCAGCACAAGCAGGATTAAGTTGGTATACGATTTTAAAGAAACGTGATGGCTATCGTCGTGCATTTTTGGATTTTGATGTAGAAAAAGTCGCACAAATGAACGAGCACGATGTTGAACGATTAATGCTTGATGAAACAATTATACGTAATCGTTTAAAAATTGTAGCAACTATAAATAACGCCAAACGTTTTATTGAAATTCAGCAAGAATTTGGCAGCTTCAGTAACTATCAATGGCAGTTTGTAGGTGGTAAGCCGTTAGTGAATGAGTTAGATAAACTTAGTGACTACCCTGCAATCACAGAGGCCTCAACTGCATTTGCAAAAGATTTAAAAAAACGGGGATTTAAGTTTTTAGGTCCAACCACAGTGTACGCCCATATGCAGGCCTGTGGTATGGTGAATGATCACAGTAATGATTGTTTTCGTAAAGCTGAGATTATTGAAAAATACTAGGTGAAAGGTGCTAGGTGCTAGAAAATCTTCTCTTTGCGCAATTAATCTTGTAGGCGCGGGTTTATCCCGCGCAATTAAAATGTATTCACAAAGAGGTTAAGAGTGCGCTGCGCTTATGAGGTAAAAAAAAGTATCAGATTTTAGGGTATTCGAAGCTCATTGCTCGAAGCCCGTGGCATTTTTTCTTCTCATTTACCCTCATTGTTTTCTCTTTGTGCAAAAAGTTTTTAGTGATTTATTCACTACAGCCCCCCCCGAATTAAAGATGGTGAGCGCGTCAGCAAGCTTAACGCCTATGGGTAATGACGAAGCCCATTCTAAAGGTGTAATTACCATCGTACTTGGTTAATTTCTGCCTAAAACCTGCTACCTGACACCTAAAACCTGCTCTTAGCTGTTAATCTCGTGATAGGTTATATTTTTTCATTTTTTCAACTAAGGTTGTGCGGCGTACACCCAAGATCTCCGCAGCACGCGCTACGACATAATCATAACGCTCTAAGGCCTGAGTGATCAGGCTAATTTCCAGCTCAGCTAAATAATCTTTTAGCTCAATCCCTTCGTCGGGTAAAAGGTCTGCTGATGGCTGAATTGCTTCAACTTCTGGCTCATCGTCGTAATCACTAAAACCAGTACTGAAAATATCATTGAAAGCATCACGCTCCATAAGCTCTTCGGGATATTGTGGTTCATAAGCATCAACTTCAATATAACGATATTTTGCTGGTAGATCGGGAATATCAACCACTTTATCTGGCAACATGATCACCATACGCTCAACTAAGTTCGCTAACTCGCGAATATTCCCCGGCCATGTGTGCTCTTTTAAACTATCAATTGCCCGCTCAGTAAACTTAGCGGTAGTACCACTTTGCTCATTAATACGGCGCATTAACTCTTTTAATAATAATGGAATATCATCAGCACGTTCTGCAAGAGATGGGTTTTCGATAGGAAAAACATTGAGTCGATAGTATAAATCTTCGCGGAAACTTCCTTGCTCTATCATTTGTTCAAGATCACGATGCGTAGCAGCAATCACCCGTACATCGGCTTGAATTGGTTTTGTACCACCAACCCGCTCATAGCTGCGCTCTTGTAACACTCGCAATAACTTTACTTGCATTTGCAGCGGCATATCGCCAATTTCATCTAAAAACAGCGTCCCCCCTTGAGCAAGTTCAAAGCGGCCCTTGCGCGCTGAAATAGCACCGGTGAACGCGCCTTTTTCATGACCAAACAACTCACTTTCTAACAGCTCCGCAGGTATAGCCCCACAGTTAACGGGTACAAATGGCCCTGTATTACGTTTTGATAGTAAATGAACATTACGAGCAACCACTTCTTTACCAGTACCTGATTCGCCTAAAATTAATACGTTGGCGTCCGTTTTAGCAACTTGTTCAATTAAAAAGCGTACATCTTTAACCGCTTCAGTTTCACCAACTAAGCCATCAAAGGTTTTGTGCGGTTTTGCGTGTTTATGCTCATTTGGCAACATCCGTTGATACTGTTGGCAATCATGCAGTAATTGAGTCGTTACATCATGGTTAAAAGGTTCACAGATAAGGCCAACTACATTGGCAATGCTCAACAGTGGTTTAAGGGTTTCACCAATTAATAGAAATGGTATTGTTGGATGGCGCTTGATCACGCTTTCATGATCTAAGCTTTGCAATGCACCGAGGATCACCATACATGATTGCTTTTGGTATTTTTCACATTCTTGTTCAAGGCTTGCATCGTCAAGCAGTTGCACTGCCTCACCAATAAAGGTAAGCGCAGCATGTAAACCAATCGCACGATTATTATTATTGTCTAAAATCAAGATCATTATTTAGCGAACCACAGTTACTACAAGCTATTAATAATTTAAATTGTAAGCGAGTTTGACAGGGATGCAAGCACAAAGCGGCAGTTTTTTGACATAGATGCCAAAAAACAGACACTAAGCTAATTGCAAGTAATACTTAAGAATTACTGTTTTATCATAGCCGTTATAATAACCCTAAAATAGATTCAGCCGATTGGTTAGCTTGGCCACGCAGTGCTATTGACGCTTGAGCTAAAATATCATTTGATACCTGCTGTGAAACCGCCTGAGCATAATCGGTATCTTGAATTCGACTTTGGCTCGCGGCAATATTTTCTTGCTGAGTACCCAGGCCTTTAATAGTGCTAGCCAATGTATTTTGAAAAGCACCAAGTTCAGCACGCTGGGC
Organism: Pseudoalteromonas sp. SR45-6; assembly: GCF_014163545.1. Lineage (NCBI taxonomy): Bacteria > Pseudomonadati > Pseudomonadota > Gammaproteobacteria > Alteromonadales > Pseudoalteromonadaceae > Pseudoalteromonas > Pseudoalteromonas sp. SR45-6. Next base: position 43,319 of record NZ_JACJDM010000008.1, on the reverse strand, counting down.
GTTAATTTCGTCCGCCGCTTGGTCACTAATATCAATTGCAGCTTGTGCACCTGCTTGAGTAGAAATATCAATTGTTGATATTACTGATGCAAAACTACCATCCGAAGGAGTAACCGTTTGATTTGCATTCGCATCTGGACCAACTTGAAACGACACCGACTGACCATCAAACAAAGGTTTACCTGCAAAATTGGCATTTTCAAACGTCTCTGTAATCTGACTTTGTAATTGCACCACTTCTTCTTGCAAAGCAGCACGGTCATTATCATTTAATGCGCCATTACCTGCTTGAATAGATAATTCACGAATACGCGAGACAGCATCGTTGACACCCGACAAGTTTGACTCGGTCGCTTGCGAATAAGAAATACCATCATAGGCATTATTCACCGCTTGGCTGTAACCGTCTTGCTGGGAGGTTAACCGATCTATAATTTGCAATGCCGCGGCATCATCTGCCGCAGAGTTGACTTTTTTACCCGTAGCAAGTTGCTCTGCAAGCTTGTTACTGGTTTGCTGTGTTTGGTTTAAAAAACTAGTTGCTGGTGATTGAATTTTCATAACAGGCTCCGACACGCTGATTGGTTAAATTATAGCTTAATTTGCCAAATTTTGCACTTTGTACCATTGTTTAATTAAATTAACTTGGCATCGTGCTTGCTAACCTACTCTGTTAATAGGTAAAGTACTGAGCAGTGTATTAAATTTCACTTTTTGCGTATTTAATTTTTTACTATAACTACGCCAATGATAAATAACTTGGGTAAAACTATGTTCGATAACAAAACAATTTTAATTACCGGTGGTACCGGATCATTCGGTAAAAAATACGTAAAAACGTTACTTGAGCGATACAAGCCAAAAAAAATAATTATTTTCTCTCGTGATGAGTTAAAACAATTTGAAATGCAGCAAGACTTTGATCAACCATGTATGCGTTACTTTATCGGTGATGTACGCGACAAAGACCGCTTACGCCGTGCAATGCGTGGAGTAAATTACGTTATTCATGCTGCAGCTCTTAAACAGGTCCCTGCCGCAGAATATAACCCGATGGAATGCATCAAAACTAACATTAATGGTGCTGAAAATGTCATTGATGCTGCCTTAGACAATAATGTTGAAAAAGTCATTGCGCTTTCTACTGATAAAGCAGCCAATCCAATTAATTTATATGGTGCGACAAAATTAGCATCCGATAAATTGTTTGTTGCCGCTAATAATATTGCCGGTGGTAATCGCACCACATTTTCAGTTGTTCGCTACGGTAATGTAGTCTGCTCGCGCGGTTCAGTAGTGCCTATTTTCCAAAAGTTTATTGATCAAGGCCGCGACCATATCCCTATCACCCATGAAGAAATGACCCGCTTTTGGATCAGCCTTCAGCAAGGTGTTGATTTCGTTTTAACTAACTTTGAGAGGATGTTAGGGGGAGAAATTTTTGTTCCCAAGATCCCATCAATTCGTATTACTGATTTAGCAACAGCAATGGCACCAAACCTGCCACAAAAAAATATCGGTATTCGCCCGGGCGAAAAATTACATGAGGTGATGTGCCCTTCTGATTTGTGTTTTGATACCTACGAATTTGATGATCATTTTGTGATTGCACCTGGCATTAAATTTAGTAGTCGCAGCAATAATTTTGATACAAATGCATTAAATGAGTGCGGTAGGAAAGTTGAGATCGGATTTGAATATAGTTCTTTAAGTAACCCCCACTTCTTAACGATAGAAGAAATAGCAGCTTTTAATATTCAGGCACTTTTATGATCCCATATGGAAAGCAATCTATTGACCAAGCAGATATTGATGCGGTACTCAATGTCTTACAATCTGACTGGCTCACGCAAGGTCCTAAAGTACCCGCATTTGAAGCTGGCATTGCTAGTTACTGTAAAGTAAAGCATGGCATTGCAGTAAATAGTGCAACATCGGCGTTACATATCGCATGCCTAGCATTAGGCGTTGGAGAAAACGATATAGTCTGGACATCTCCTATTTCTTTTGTAGCATCAAGTAATTGCGCACTTTATTGTGGTGCTAAGATTGACTTTGTTGATATTGACTTAGATACCGGCAACATGTCGATTAAGGAACTTGAGCAGAAGCTGATCCTAGCAGAAAAAAATAACTGCTTACCTAAAGTTGTAATACCGGTACACTTGGCGGGTCAATCATGTAATATGCAAGCCATTCATCAGCTCGCTACTAAATATGATTTTAAAATTATCGAAGATGCCTCTCACGCCATTGGTGCTAAATATTTAGATAAGCCTGTTGGTAATTGTGAGTTTTCAGATATTTGCGTATTCAGCTTTCATCCTGTGAAAATCATCACGTCAGCTGAAGGCGGTATGGCGGTTACAAATGATGATAATTTAGCAAAGCGTTTAAAAAGATTAAGAAGCCATGGGATCACATCAGATGAAAGTGAAATGACCGATGCAAGCCATGGGCCTTGGTACTATCAGCAAATCGAGCTTGGCTTTAATTATCGAATGACTGATTTACACGCAGCGTTAGGGCTTAGCCAACTAAGTAAAGTTGACGAATTTATTAAGCAGCGACATCACCTTGCTAAAATATATGATACACATCTTAATTTAAATTTGGTTCGTCCATTGCAACAAATTGATACCTGTTATTCCGCTTATCACTTGTACATAATTCAACTTAATAATAGCGATGCAACTCGTCATAAAAACGCTGTAACTCAGCTTCGAGCAGTAGGGATCATTGGCCACGTTCATTATATTCCAATACATTTACAGCCATACTATCAAGCTCTAGGCTTTAAGGCTGGTGATTTCCCTAATGCTGAAAAATATTATCAAGGTGCTATCACCCTTCCTCTTCATCCATCGTTGAAAGAGCAAGAAGTGCATTTTATACTGAACACTCTACAGCAAATCTTAAATTAAAGTTTTCAACCTTTTTGACGATATAAACATATTATTTAATGAACCTTGAGGCAACTATGTTACAAACTCACCCGACTTTCAAACTTGCTTTTATTGGCGGGGGTAACACGTCAGCTGTTGGCTATGTACACTTTTGCGCAGCTCACATGGATCATAAATTTCAAGTTGTTGCCGGTGCCTTTTGTCGTAATCAAGAAAATAATCAAGCTACAGGTATTCATTGGGGGATCCCAGCAGAATGTGTTTACGCAGATTGGAAAGAAATGGTCGAAGCTGAAAAGGGTCACATTGATGCTTTTGTAGTGCTCACTCCAACACCGCATCATTTAGAAGTTTTACAGTATTTATTCGAAAAAAAATTACCCGTAATCTGTGAAAAAGCGATGGTTTGTGGACCACGAGAAATTGCAATTCTTCGCCCTTATTATGATCCAAAGAAACAATTTTTAGCTGTTACTTTTAACTACAGTGGCTATGCAATGGTACGTGAGTTAAAGCATTTAATAAATTCAGGAAAGCTGGGAACAATTCAAAAAATTCATTTAGAAATGCCGCAAGAAGGCTTTCGCCGCCCCCCCGATATCGCGGGAAAAACATCACAACCGCAGGCGTGGCGTCTGCGAGATGCTGAAGTACCAACCATTTGCTTAGATTTAGGTGTTCACCTTCATCACCTAAGTAGCTTTTTATTGGGTGAGGAACCAACTCACACATTAGCCGAATTTAGTAACCACTCTCAATATGCTAATTTAGTCGATGACGTACAAATGCTAGTAAAGTATGCCAGTGGCGTCAAAGGCAGCATGTGGATGTCAAAAACGGCTATTGGTCATCGTAACGGTTTACAGATCAGAGTGTATGGAGATACCGGAAGTGCTAAATGGTTACAGCTCAACCCCGATGAGTTAGAACTAAATTTTAATGATGGTAGGCGAGAGATATTAGACCGAGCGGGTCAGTGCGACTACGCCCACCAATTTAGATATAACCGCATGAAACCAGGCCATCCCACTGGTTTTGTAGAAGCATTTGCAAACTTATACAGCGACATCGCTGAAGATTTACAATGTTTTCAACTAGGGCAAAAAAATAACCAACCATACGTATTTGGTTTAGAACACGCCGCAGATGGCTTAAAGTTATTTGCTGCTGCCAAACGTTCGACACAAACACTTGGCTGGGAAAGCGTGTAATACGCTTAATTACAACTCTCTAGATATGCCTGCTTGATACTCGGTTTATGGATTTTACCCATTTCGGTTTTTGGCAGTCTTTTCATCTCAAACAAAATTCGCGGTTGCTGATAGTCAGTAAGTTCTTTGAATAAATGCATTTGCAACTGCATTTTTGCATTCACTGGCGCAGTATCATTACAAACAAAAGATAATAAAATGACTTCTCCAAATTTATCATCACTTACTCCAAAAGCCGCACACTCAGCAATCCAAGGTAAGTAATTAGTTACCAACTCAATATCGCTCGGGTAAACATTGATCCCGCCCGATTTAATAACTTCTTTTGTTCGACCAACATAATAAAGATAATTATCATCATCCAAATAACCAAGGTCACCAGTAAAAAAATAACCATCACTGTCGTAACTCTGCGCAGTTTGCTCTGGTAAGTTATAATATTGTGCAAACGCAGTTGGTGAGCGACAAGCTATTTCACCGATATTACCATTAGACAAAGTATTACGTTCAGCATCACATATTTTTATTTTCAGATTTGGTAAAGGCTTACCTACACTATTGATCGGTACATTCGGCTCGGTTATATCAAAATCACTGATCACCCCCATTTCTGATGCCCCATAACATTCATGAAAACGGCAATTCAAGGCTAATAACAGTGACTTTTTGTCGTCGCTTTCAAGCGTTGCAGAAGATGATACAACACACTTCAAGCTTGTTAACTGCGCTTTTGCTAACTCTGGGATCAAGGCCTTTAGTTGACTTGAAACAGCAAATAAAAAACTAATTTTATGAGTATTGATTGCATCAAGCCAAGCATTAACTGAAAACTTGGGTAAAATAACTACACTTGCGCCCAACATTAGTGGCATCAGTAAAGAGCGCTGTGCAAGTGAATGATATAAAGGTGTTGAAACCAACACAACATCGCTTTTATCTAATTGGTAATACTGAGCCGTCGCATCAAATGCGCGAACAATTTTAGTCGCTTGAGTAAATACTATTGGCTTAGGTTGACCAGTAGAACCTGAAGTCATGGTAAGAATATAAGGTAAATTGATATTTTCTACTGGAAACTCATCATATTGCGCCGTGGATGCAGACATTACATTGACCAAATCAATCAAGTTATCACTATTGCCACCTATCGTAATTATATTGTCGGTAGCTAAAACATCATTATTAACAAGTTGTTCAGCCACACTTATCCATGCTATAGCATACTCGCAATCAGCTACTTGTAACGCTTTTGATAAAGCCTGTCCTTTAAGAGTTAGTGGTAATGGCGCAAGCGCAATACCCAGTTTAGCCGCAGCTAATAAACAATATGTAAACTCGAGGTTATTTGGACAAAATAACGCAACTTTATGTCCTTGCTTAATTCCTAACTGAGTCAGGCCAGCAGCTAAAGAATCAACCTTATTTATTAGTTGTTGGTAGTTAATTTGGGTCTGTTGATATATACACGCAATTTTCTCAGGTTGAGTAACCGTATGTGATTGAACAAGCTGGTATATATTTTTATTGTGCATTTGGGTCCCACATTACAAAATTAAACTGCTCATCGGCCAAAGGAAATAACTGTTGCGTTACTTTATATTCTTTTGAATGTATTGGTATTGCCACAAATCCCATATAGCTATTTAGCAAATTTACAAATTTGTTGTCTTTGTGGATCACCGCAAGCCAAATAGCATTGGGATGACTCGCTTTACAAAACTCAAGTTGCCATTGTAAGGCGATCATAGCTATGGGCAAGGAAAGATCTTGATTACAAGAAAACCAGCCGCCATATAAATACTTATCTTTATATAAATTATGCCAGATATACAAACTTTGAGATTGCCTACTGCCTTCTCGCTCTGTAATCACAAAGTTAAAACGTGATTGATTAAACCACCATAAATAATGTTCCAATGGCTTAATAGCATTCTGCACAGTCATTCTCACGCTATTGCTAGGTAAGTTTCTAGCCGATAAATAACTATTTATATGGGTATCATCAACTTGGCAAACAACCAAATTATCTGTTAATTCAGTCTTTACTTCGCAGTGCTGCTCAGCAATAGCAAAACAATTTGTTGATATCTTCTCACCGACAAGAGCTTTAGCTATTCGCCGTGCCCCCTCGCCATCAACCGATACTTTTCTTTTGGCTACCAGCAATTGTAATCTTGGTAATTGACTAAGAGCGATATCAATTAACTCTCCTAATCGCAAAAAATCATCAATAGAAACATCATTAATATGGAGGTAGTGACCTAACCACTCCAAGATATCAATATCATTAGTCTGGTTATCCTCAAGAGAAAAAGTAATCGCTGGTGTTTTAGTCGCAGCACATTCATAAAAAGAGGTGCCTAATGCACCCACAAAAAGTGAGGCTCTTTCATAATACTCTTTCAGGCAAGTTACATTCTCTAAAATATTAATATTTGGAAACTCTTGCCCAATAGCATACATAGTATCTTTATTCGTTGCATAGGGACCTACCACTATATCAAAAAGAACATTTGCTTGAATGGCTCTTGGTAATCCATCAAAGATTCTTTTTAGAATAAAAAGATCACCACCGCCACCTAATGAAAATAAAACTCGAACGGGAAGATCTGACTCCGAAGAGTGCTTTTCAACGGTACGATATGTGGGATCTAAAATACAATAATTCGGGCCTAAAAGACGAACGCAATCAGTCGGTACTAGCGATTCATAACGGCTCTTTGTATTCGGTCCTACCCATTTATAATCAATCAAAAAATCGCAAGTATGTTGTCGCTCGTTATCATCAATAACGGTTAAGGTAAAACCGGATTTCTTTATCAACTGCTCGTATTCATGCGGTAAAGTATAACTATCAACTATTAAATGCGATAAACTATTCTGATGCATATAATTAATTGTTAAAAGTGCGTCCTCTTCATAATTTTGCCAATGAACATCAGCCACTTTAAAATCTGCATACAGCGTTTGGCTAAACTGACATAAATCATCAAGAATTATGTGGACACCTAATTGATGCTGTTTTAATGCAGAAGCCAAATGTTTCATTCGCATTAAATGACCAATGCCATTGTCTTGCTTATTAGTGATACGAATTGCAAACATAATTATTGCTTTGCCATAACCATATCAACAAATCCACTCACATAATTCGTCTTTGGATCAAGCAATTCCTGAGGTTCAATTTTTATACCGAAAGTCAATTCAATCTGCATTACTAATGTCAGAATCTCAAATGAATCCAAAGCTATATCATCCTTGAATGAAAGCTCTAAAATATTATCAATATCAACAGCGCAACCTCTGTCTGTAAAAAACTGATATAAAAAGTTAATAAGTTGATTTTTCATTAATGAGAACCTTTTGGAATACAATACAAAACGGTGCTTAACCCTAAATGTTCATGTACTCGTAAATACATATCGTAATTAGGCTGCAATTGATCGATAAATTGAGGGAGTTCCCATAAATCTTTCGGTTTATGGTAAACACAAATAGCTAGCACAGGCTGTTGGGTTTGAATTAAACTTTTGGCACCTTCAAGAGCAGCTAATTCGGCCCCCTCTATGTCCATTTTTATATAGTTTATATCCATAGCTTGACAAGTTGAGTCTAAATCAACAACAGATACTGAAGAATCATTTATAACTTCACTTTGTATAATATTGCTGGAGCTTGTTTGCCCTTGATTAAAATTAAGTAAATCAACACATTTCCAAACCCCCGAAGGGAATGCTTGAAAAGAAATTTCAGGATTATTTTTCTTTAGCCTGTTTTGTGTATTTGTAAGTGTTTGATAATTATTTGTATCGGGTTCAAATGAGGAAATATGCTCAAGTGTTATAATATTTTTTTTATGAAGTTCTACAAACGCCTCTACTGTATCCCCAGTATAAGCACCACAATCGATAAAACGAATTGGTGATTGAAAATTGAAAGGTATATCATCTGGGAAGTACTCAATTTTTCTATCCGGTTCAGGGTAGTCATCAATAGAAAGGGATGCCCTAAAAGCACACAATTTATCTAATATATTTTTACTTTTATCATCCCCCAAACGCGCTCGTAACCACTTAATACTTGGTAAATTCAACATATCATGATGACTTGTGCGCATCCATAAATGCTCTAGCTGTGCATATTCCTTAAACACTTCTGGGAACTCTCGTGCAGCCTCAAAAAAGCCAAGAACATTATTATAACCGAGCTCTTGTAGGCGCTCTTTGATTTGCCCTCTATTAGAGTTAACTAACGGCGTTACAGCAACAATGACTGTCATATTACGATCAGCTGTATGCTCATCAAAAATAGGTAAATTATACTTCATCTGGCTAACTAAACGTTGATCGATCCACCCATTAACTTGTAGCTTTTGCTTTACTAAAATTCTATAAAAACATTCTCCAAAATGACCCGCTCCGTAAATTAGATAGTTCATTTAATCGCTCCAACGTGATGCCAAGTCAAAGGCATACCTTTTTTAATCGCTTTCGTTGCGAGTCTGCCCGTTATAAATCCTAAATCCTTTGGCATCAGCTCACCTACACCAGGCCTTAGATTGACCACATTCTCTTTGTTCAAAACTTCACCAGCAGCAATATCCCTCACTGCAAATAGGCAACGCCTTGCTTTACTGGGCTCACTAGGGAAATGTACACTGCCAATAGCCAACTCAACTTGCCTAACTCCTTGAACTAAATCTTCAAGTTCATCTGGTGTCATGGAAAAAAAGCTATCAGCCGTTTCATCTTCTTTACTCATCACAAAATGCTTTTCTATAATTGTCGCCCCCATAGCTACAGAGGCGACAGGTATATGGTTACCTAATGTGTGATCCGATAAGCCTATTGGTACTTTAAAAACATCTGCTAAATGAGGGATTGTTTTTAAATTAATGCTTTGCGGGGGAGCTGGGTAGCTACTTGTACATTTCAATATAGCTAAATCTGTTACTCCTGCTTGGTGAGCAACTTTCACAGCTTCGTCAATCTCAGCAAGCGTTGCTCCACCTGTTGACATAATCACCGGCTTTCCAGTCGCAGCAACTTTTCGAATGAGGTCATGATCGATCAACTCTGGCGAAGCTATTTTATATGCAGGTGAATCAAAAGATTCCAATAAATCGACTGCAGAATCATCAAATGGTGAAGAAAAAATAGTGATACCGATTTCATTCGCCAGCTGAATTAAAGGGGCGTGAAAATCCCATGGCATATATGCCCCTTCGTATAAATCATATAAATATTGTCCTTGCCATGGACCTGTTGCTTCAAAATGCGGTAATTTACAATCCATTGTTAAAGTATCTGCGCGGTAAGTTTGTAACTTTATCGCATCAGCTCCGGCCTCTTTTGCGGCTCTAACTAACGCTTTCGCCTGCTCTAAATTTTGACCATGGTTTGCTGACATTTCGGCAATAATATACACAGGATGACCTGGCCCAATTTTTCTACCATCGATGGTAATTTCAGAATTAAACGCCATTTGCGCCCCTTAAATTGCACTGTCAAAAAATCATTAAATCAAAGCAAATTTCATACCTAATTATCTACAATAGCTTACAATTTGATAAACTATATTGATCCAAAAGGATTTTAACTTTTAAGTTATGTGCAAGAGTGTAATGATTTGCTATATTTATCTCAATAATAATTACGATTACCAGTGACCATGTCTGATGTATTAATAATAATTCAAGCACGTATGACATCAACCAGATTGCCTGCCAAAGTGATGTTGCCGCTGTGTGGCAAACCAGTGTTACAAATTATGCTTGAACGCTTACCAAACTGGCACGATCAAATCATTGTCGCAACAACTAATGATGGCACTGAGCAGCCTATCTTGGATTTATGCACACAGCTGAATATTAAAACCTACCAAGGGGATACACAAGACGTACTAAGCCGCTATTATCTGGCTGCTAAACATTATAATGCTCAATCATCTACAACCATAGTTAGGCTAACGAGTGATTGTCCACTGATTGATGAAGAGCTATGTAACAAAGTGATTAATGAAAGAGTGACTCAAACCTATGACATGGTTAATTTAGGTCCTCATAGTGGTTACCCTAGAGGACTTGACTGCTGCGCATTTTCATTTGATTTACTAGAGAATACCCATCTAAAAGCAACATCACCGGACGATCGTGAGCATGTTACGTTAGGCATGGCAAAATTTAATACTATAACGACTCACACATTCAGTGCGTATGAAGATTATAGCCACTTTCGCCTAACACTTGATGAACCAGACGATTACAAAGCAATTACCGCTGTTTATGAGCATTTTTTGAATAAAGTAGATTTTTCCTATAATGATTTAATAAAAACATTAAAGGAAAACCCTCACATCACCGATATAAATAAACATGTAGAGCAAAAATCTACTTAAGTTAGGCATAATAATTGTATGTCATTGAACATTATATTTATGACTACCAAAGAATTAGAGAATATTAAATGAATCCAAAAACAATATTAGTTACCGGTGCAACTGGCTATAAAGGAACTGTACTGGTTCCAAAACTACTGGCTTTAGGCCATCGCGTAATCGCGTTTGACATCCAATGGTTTGGTAATTTTTTGCCCTCTCATGACAACCTCTCAGTCATTAAAGGTGACGTACGCGACACTGATACGATTAACTTAGACGGTGTGGATTCTATTATTCATCTTGCTTCTATCGCAAACGATCCCTGTGGTGATTTAAACCCTAAATTAACATGGGAAGTGAGTGCGTTAGCAACTATGCGCTTAGCCGATAAAGCAAAGCGCTGTGGAATAAAACAGTTTATTTATGCGTCATCGGGTAGCGTATACGGCGTTAAAGATGAAGAGCAAGTAACTGAGGACTTAACGCTTGAGCCTATTTCTGAATACAACAAAACGAAAATGGTTGCAGAGCGTGTACTTCTTAGTTATGCCGACGACATGGCGGTACAAATTGTACGCCCAGCAACTGTATGCGGTTTATCTAAACGAATGCGCTTAGATGTTTCTGTCAATATGCTGACAATGCAAGCTCTAAAAAATGGAAAAATCACAGTGTTTGGCGGCGATCAAGTCAGACCAAATATTCATATTGACGATATTACTGATCTCTATATTTATATGCTGGATAATCCAGAGAAAGTCTCTGGTGTCTTTAATGCAGGGTTTGAAAATATCTCAATTATGGATATAGCAAAAATGGTACAGGCTAAAATAGCATGTGAGATTGAGGTTACTCCTTCAAATGACCCTCGTTGTTACCGTATTAATTCAGATAAGTTACTATCTAGCGGTTTTACACCCAATAAAAATGTCGACACAGCCATTACCGAAATTATTACAGCTTACAAACAAGACTTACTTAAAGATGAAGACCATTTTTACAACCTTAAATGGATGCAAAGAGAAGTTTTATGACTAACAACCAATCTGCAACCACTATAGCCAAGGATTCAGTGAAAAAACTGACAACAAACTATGTGAACACCCTAACGGATGTATTAAAACAGTTAGATAGTGAACAAGTTAAGAGTCTTGTTGATACCTTACTTACTATGAAGGCAAATAACGGCACTTTATATTTATGTGGCAATGGCGGCTCAGCAGCAAATGCAATCCACCTTGCAAATGACTTTACATTTGGTATTAGCCCAGAAGGTAATGCATTAAAAGTTGAAGCATTACCAGCAAACAGCTCTGTTTTAACTTGCCTAGGCAATGACATTGGTTATGAAAATATTTTTGCACATCAGCTAAAAGTTAAAGCAAACAGCAATGATATTTTACTTGTTTTATCTGGTAGCGGTAACTCTGAAAATATAATTAGAGCGACTCAACAAGCACTCGACATTGGCATGAAAACAGTGGGCATTTTAGGATTTTCTGGCGGTAAAGTTAAGCCGATGCTTGACCAAGTTTTCCATTTCGAAGTCCAAGATATGCAGATATCAGAAGATACTCAAGTTATTGTCGGGCATATCTTAATGAAAGCTCTATACAATGCATTACGTGAGGCTAATTAATGACCACCATTGTCTACGGAATTACAGCCTCAACAGAAATGTTTATCCGATCAGAATATAATACTGACAATAATATTTTTGCTTGTACAAATGGTGGCGAATCATACAAAGGCACGCCTGCAAAATCATTAGAAGAATTATCAAAACTAGAAAAAAAACAAACGCTCCAAGTAGTAATTTGTTCTGAATTTGTCTTTGATATCTTACAATCTTTAAATAAAATTGGTATTACCACTAATCAATGTTCTTTTTTTAACCACATGAGCGGTAAGCTCATTCCTTGTATACAAATGCAATTTGCTATTGATACTAAATCAACGTTATATGCTTTTTATGATCTCTCTTATAATTTGCCCTGCTTTGATGTAACTACTTTTATCGTTTTAGCTGAAATAGAACGAAAAAAACAAAATAAAAAAAATATTCAATTTGTAATTATCCCTAGCCATAGTGACGATACTCCAGGATTAAATGTATATCACGATAACGTTGATGCTAAATGGCGTATCGAAAAGGTTATTAAACCCATGTTTAATTGTCTTGCCTCATGCATAGGTATTGATCAGCCGATTTCGCAAAGTAGCCTTGTATACTATAAAAGCTTGAACCCTAGCATATATCCAAATAACTACTTTCAAAACCCTAGACAAGCAGCTGGAGATTTTAAATTATTAAAATCTTATGCCGAGCAAAATATTAAATTAAGTAACTTAGCACCTCCACAACAAGCTTATACTATTGTTAATGACTTCATAAGACATAACGTGGGCAAAAAAAAGCTAATAACAATTACATTGAGAGAATATTGGGCAAATTCCGAGCACAGAAATAGCAATACAACGGCATGGCTTGATTTTGCATTATCACTAGACCTCAATGAATACTTTCCGCTAATTATTAGAGATACTTATAAAGTAAGTGAGCCCCTTGAAGAAAAATATCAATCGCTTACAACGTATCCCCTTGCAGCTGTAGATTTAAGTATCAGGCTCGCCTTATACCATGAAGCGTATATAAATATGGGTGTTGACAGTGGTCCTCTTTATCCGATTAGCTATCTTGAAGGGGCTCGCTCAATCATTTTTAGATGGTGTTCGAATGATATTCCAAATCTATCAGACAGAACAAATAACATGCACGGCTTTGAAGTTGGAAAAAATCATTACTTTAATGATAATGAATTTCAAATAAATGCATGGATGGATGATTCATTTGAAAATATTCAAACTCAATTTTCTCTTCTTGAGAATAAAATAAATAAGGCGGCAATCTAAACTATGAATGACTCATCAATTTTAGTTTTAGGAAGCAATTCATTTTCAGGGGCATCATTTTGTGCGCATATGCTAAAAAATGATCAGCAAATTGTTGCTGTTAGTCGCTCATCAGAACCTAATTCAGCATTACTACCATATAGTTGGCAAAAAAATGCAGATAAATTGCAATTTAGCCAACTGGATATAAATCATCATCTGCAAAAAATTATTGATATTGTTAAACAGAAAAAAATTAAAAAAATTTATAACTTTGCTGCACAAAGCATGGTTGGTCAAAGCTGGCAACATCCTGAACATTGGTTTATGACTAACACTGTTTCAACGATAAAGTTACACAATTCTCTCCGACAATTAGATTTCCTTGAAAAATATATCCATATATCAACACCCGAAGTGTATGGTAGTTGTAACGGATTAGTACCAGAGCATACTAATTACCAACCCAGTACACCTTATGCAGTCTCCCGTGCTGCAGCAGATATGAGTCTACATACATTCGCAGATGTTTATAACTTTCCAGTGGTATTTACACGAGCTGCCAATGTTTATGGCGAAGGCCAACAGCTTTATCGCATAATCCCTCGTACTATTTTATATGCCTTACTAGGCAAAAAATTGCAGCTGCATGGCGGAGGGCATTCAACACGATCATTTATACATATTGACGATGTATCTTCAGCGACACAACTTATTGGCGAAAAGGGTAAAAATGGTGATATTTACCATATTTCAACAGATAAAATGATCTCTATTCGAGTACTCGTTGAAACAATCTGCAATATGCTTAAGCTCCCATTTGAACAAGTGTGCCAATCGACTGAAGATCGATTAGGAAAAGATGCAGCATATTTATTAGACACAAAAAAAATTCGCTCCGAGCTAAATTGGCAAGATTCTATTTCATTAGAAAACGGCTTAGAACGAACAATTTATTGGATGAAGCAAAATTTAGATGTACTCGCCAAGCAAGAACATGACTATATTCACAAACCTTGAGGTAATCATGATAGGACAAGAAATAGATTTACTAAAAAATTACCCTAAGTCTAAGCGTGATCTTTCTGGTAGATTAGAAGCCAAAAGTGAAGCAGTTAGAGCTATAGCGCGCCAATTTGACGAGGAATTCTTTGATGGTGATAGAGAGCACGGCTATGGTGGTTTTAACTATCATTCACGGTTTTGGCAGCCAGTCGTGCCTGACTTTATTACGCACTTTGGCCTGCAAGAAAATAGCAGTTTATTAGACGTAGGCTGTGCAAAAGGATTTATGCTTTATGATATTTTACAACAGCTACCAACAATGATATTGAGTGGAATAGATATATCCCATTACGCATTAGACAATGCCAAACAGGAAGTAAAGCACTTATTACAACAAGGTTGCGCTACTAAATTACCTTTCGAAGACAATAGTTTTGATACTGTAATATCAATTAACACTATTCATAATTTAGATCTTAATAATTGTGCAAAAGCACTGCAAGAAATAGAGCGAGTTTCTAAAGCTAAAGCATTTATTACTGTTGATGCATATAGAAATGAACAAGAAAAAGAACGCATGGAAGCCTGGAATCTAACAGCCAAAACAATGATGCATGTTGATCAGTGGAAAGAGTTTTTCAAAGATACAGGCTACACTGGCGATTTTTATTGGTTTATACCCTAATGAAAAAACTTGATGCATATTTCGAATCATTAAGAATTCGAAAAATAGAAGAAATGATAGCCTTACGCTACCCTGAGCAAGAAATGAGATGCCCAACACATCTGTCAATAGGTCAAGAGCTAGTACCTGTTGTTGTTTCTAATTTTTTATCTAAAGATGATAAGGCTTTCAGTTCACATAGAGCACATGCCCACTATCTAGCCAAAGGCGGATCATTAAAGAAAATGATAGCTGAATTATATGGCAAGGCGACAGGCTGCACAGGTGGCAGAGGTGGCTCTATGCACTTAACAGACTTGGATTGCGGTTTTATAGCTAGCACTGCAATTGTGGGTAATAGTATACCACTGGCGGTTGGCAGTGCGCTAAGTCAAAAACTACAAAATAGCAATTTTTTGACCGTAAGTTATTTTGGTGACGGTGCAACGGAAGAAGGCGCTTTTTACGAGTCGTTAAATTTTGCAGCAGTTAAATCTCTTCCTATATTATTCATATGTGAGAATAACCGCTATTCAGTGTATAGCCCATTAGAAGTTCGCCAGCCGGTTAATAGAAGCATTACGGATTTATCGCAATCAATTGGAGTTGAAAGCTTTCACGCTGATGGAAATCTTTTAATACCACTAACCCATGCCGTTGAGAGTGCTATTGAATATATTAGAAAGAATAATGCCCCAGCACTCTTAGAGCTTGATACATATCGTCACAGAGAGCATTGCGGTCCTAATTTTGATGATGACTTAAACTACAGAGCCGCAGGTGAAGTCAAAACATGGCTTGAAAAAGATCCGTTAAAATTATTATTCGCGGAACTATCAGCAGATCAACATTTCGAGAAAACTCATAACGAAATGATTATCAAAATAAAAAATGAAATAGAAGATGCTTTTCTTTTTGCTGAAAATAGCCCTTTTCCAAATCCACAGTTAAACGAAGAGTTTCTTTATGCAAAATAAAACAACAACATTCGCTGAAGAAATAAACCAAGCACAGCACTGTGCCATGGCTGAAGACGATAGCATGATTTGTATGGGATTAGGTATTAATGATCCAAAAGCTATTTTTGGTACAACTACAGGCTTACAATCAAAGTTTGGCTCAGACCGTGTCTTTGATATGCCAACATCTGAAAATGCAATGACGGGTGTAGGGATTGGCGCAGCTATTACTGGCACACGTGTATTAATGACCCATCAACGAGTCGATTTTTTCTTGCTTGCCATGGACCAACTTGTAAATAATGCCGCTAAGTGGCACTACATGTTTAATGGGCAAATGACTGTACCTTTAACAATACGTTTAATCATAGGTAGGGGTTGGGGTCAAGGACCCACTCATCAACAAAGCTTGCAATCATGGTTTGCACATATCCCTGGACTTAAAGTTGTTACTCCAAGCTTAACTGATAATGTAGGACAGCTACTTTATCAAAGTATAATGGATAATAATCCAACTATTTTCCTTGAACATCGATGGCTGCATAACCAAAACATCGACAAAGAAACGTGCGTCGATTACAACTCAAACATGCAAACAACGAGAGTCATCAAAGAAGGTGAAGATGTCACTATCATCGCTAATAGCTATATGCTCCTAGAAGCCATACACTGCCACAACTTCCTAAAAAAACAAGGTGTTAACTGCGAGGTAATTGAGGTATCTGAACCGACAAATATTGATTGGCAAACTATTTATAACTCTGTCAATAAGACTCAAACCTGCATATGCACTGATATAGGACATAACTCATTTTCTGTCTCTAGTGAAATTTCAGCAAAAATATATGAAGCATGCTTTACTTCCTTAAAAAAACCAATAAAACGAATAGCACTCCCCTCTTACCCTGAACCTACGAGCTTTGGATTAACAAAAAAATACTACAAAACCAGAACTGAGATTACTAAAGCTGTATCTGAACTCCTTGATAGGGAAATATTTATGACCGAAGATGTAGAATTTCCTCACGATGTTCCTGGTAACTGGTTTAAAGGCCCGTTTTAATGAATCGAGTATTAATTACAGGAATAAATAGTGGTATTGGGCAAGCACTTGCTGAGCGCTTAAGCCAAAATACGATTATTCACGGTACTTATCGAGGGCGAAAATCAAACTTAGATTTTGCTGAACTAACAAAAGTTGATTTTAGCTCACAAAAAAACGTTGACGATTGGTGCCATAAAACGAACTTTTCAATATATGATAGTATAATTTTTGTTCATGGCACACTCGAGCCAATCGGTTCTCTATCAGATTGCTCTTATGACGATTGGGAAAATGCATATAGAATTAATTACTTATCTATAGTGCAAGTGTTAAGTTCAGCAGTTCTAAAAATGAAATCAAACTGCAAAATCCTGACTTTTGCTGGCGGAGGCGTCAATAGCGCCCCGACGAAGTTCAACTCTTATATAAATGCGAAAGTAGCATTAATAAAAATGACTGAAGTTTTAGCTGCTGAATATCCCGATTTAATCTTTCTAAATGTTGGTCCTGGCTGGGTAGATACACCTATTCACCAACAAACACTCCACGCAAAAGAAATAGTGCCGGAAGCATATAAGGAAACAGCCAGAAGATATGAGGAAAATGACTTTGTGTCTATGCAACTGGTCATCGACTCCTTAATTTTTCTTCTTGATAATGCAAATAGTAAGTTTAGTGGACGAAACTATAGCATTGCATCCAAAGAAATTTTTCATGAGGATTTTTTGGAGTCTCTTGAAAACCCAAATATCTACAAATTGCGTAGACTCAATAAAGAGCATACATAAATGAAACTAACGGATTATATTGCATCTTACCTTGCTCAATTAGATATCAAGCATGTATTTGTTCTGCAAGGCGGTGCTGCTTTACATTTAATTGACTCAATTGAAAAACACCCTTCGCTTTCAGCTATTGCAATGCAACATGAGCAATCATGTGCGATGGCTGCTGATAGTTATGCAAAAACACACCATGTACTAGGCGTGACTATAGCCACATCAGGCCCAGGCGCTACAAATTTATTAACAGGTATCGCAAGCTCCTACTTTGACTCTGTAGCTACTTTACATATAACTGGAAATGTAGCTTCATTTAGGCAATCGCATAAATTAGGGGTTCGCCAATATGGTTTCCAAGAAACCGATATTGTTTCTATGGCAAAGCCAATAACAAAGTACGCAATACAATTAAAAAGACCTAATGACATTATCACTGTATTACCTGAAGCTATAAAAGCAGCATTAAGTGGCCGGCCAGGGCCTGTGTTAATAGATATTCCTGATGACTTTCAGCGAGAGATATTAGATATAAAAAAAATACCATTTGAAGCTTTTAATCAATCAACTGTAAACCATAAAGTAATTCAAGAAAACATATTTAATAACTTCATAGTGTCATTAAAACAAGCGAAAAAACCTTTATTTATTCTTGGTGCTGGGTGCCATAACTCAGCAGAACGGTTAATTTCACTTGCAACAAAACTAAAAATCCCCTTTCTATCGACTTGGCCGCTCAAAGGGATTGCAAATCATGATGACGAGCTAAATCTAGGGAATTTTGGAACTCATTCTTTACGTGGGAATAATATCGTTTTACAAAATTGCGATTTTATCATTTCTATTGGGTGCAGACTAGATTCAAAAGCCACAGCAAAATTAGATACCTTTGCACGTGAAGCTAAAATCGCAATGGTGGATATTGACCATAACGAAATAGAGAAATTTGCCCAATTAGGCAAAGTAATCAACTATCAATTTCCTGTATCTGTACAAGTTTTTTTAGATGCTTTTTCACTGCATTGTGAAGATTTAATTGAAATATTTAAAAATAACGATGTGTGGCTAAATTATATTACGGATGTCACACAAGAGTTTAACTACATACCTGAATATAATTACGGTGGTGTAAACCCATATTTAGCTGTTGAGTTGTTTAGTGGTGCTTTCTGTGATGACCAAAATATATGTGTGGATACAGGTACTTGCTTACCTTTAACTCTTGTCTACGGTAAAGAGAAAAAAGGCCAGCAGTATATTTCTTCATATAATAATACCCCCATGGGCTATGCTTTACCTGCATCGATTGGTGTTGCCCTAGCAAAAGAAAAAGAAGTATTTTGTATAGTTGGCGATGGTGGTTTGCAAATGAATATCCAAGAACTTTCAACGTTAAATCACTTGAAACTTCCAGTCATTATTATTGTATTTAACAATAGTGGTCATTGTATGATAAAACAAACCCAAGATGATTGGCTAGACTCAAATTATTTTTCTGCTGATTGTAATAATGGCTTGCCTCACATAAATTTTTCTGAAGTTGCTAAAGCTTATGGGATCGACTCTGAAAAAGTTGAAAATAATGAGCAATTAAAATTATTAGTAGAACGTTTACACCTTCGCATGGATCAAGAAGGGCCAAAGCTTATCGAATTAGTAATTAACCCAAACTTTAGATATGAACCGATTATCAAGTATGGCAATCCATTAGAGAATATGAGCCCTGAACTTGCTTACATAAAACAAAAAAAAGCTATGCTTATACCCAGTTTGAAGGAAAATCTATAATGATAAACTTACACCAAGAGCTGGTTATGCTAGCTAGGAATACACAATCACACGTACAATCAAGCAGTGATTACCAGCTTCTTAACAAAAAACTATCAAAAGTAATTGCCAGCGCTTATAACACGACATCAACACCAACATTTTTATTAACGGATAATATTACATTTTCTCTTCCGTATTACGATATGGGCAATATTAATACGACTCATTTGTTTGGTATTGATGAGCTAATCATTTTAAGCTTTTACTTGAAAAATAAAAATAACTATAAGAATGTGTTAGATCTTGGCGCTAATATCGGTCTGCATTCAATAGTGCTGAGCTTATTAGATTATCAAGTTACATGTTTTGAAGCGGACCCTGAAACATTCCGCGTTTTAAAACAAAACCTAGAATTAAATAATTGTAAAAAGATTAAGCCAATAAATGAAGCCGCGGCAAGTTTTGATGGCAAAGCTGAATTTACACGAGTATGTGGAAACTTAACTGGAAGTCATTTGAGCGGCGCAAAAAGTAATCCCTATGGAGAGCTAGATAAATTTGAAGTTAAAGTTAATAACATAGGTAATATAGCTAAAGAATTTGACTTAATTAAAATTGATATTGAAGGTCAAGAAGCAGATGTATTAACTTCAATTTCTTCGGAGGACGCTTTAAAAATTGATTTTATGATGGAAATTAATGGCGAAAAAAATGCAAAAACTATTTTCGACTACAGTTTACAAGTCGGCTTAAATATTTTTCTTCAAAAAAATGATTGGAAAAAAGTGAACTCTCTTGCCGAATTACCCCTAAGTCATAGAGAAGGTAGTGTTTTCCTTTCTAGTAAAAATAAGATGCCTTGGTAAAATATGAATATTCCAACTTATTTTAAAGCAGGTGTATTAATAGATATAGAGCAGCCCCTTCAACTACTCGATTTAAAAATACCGTATTTGAAAGATAATCAAGTTCTGGTGAAAATGCATATGGCTGGCTTGTGTAGAAGCCAGCTGATGGAGAGTAAAGGCCTTAGAGGAGAAGACAAGTATTTGCCCCACTTAATGGGTCATGAAGGTGTAGGTGAAGTAATAGCAGTTGGCAATAGTGTTACCAAGGTTAAACAAGGAAATCGTGTCGTTCTTGGTTGGCTAAAAGGCAGTGGAATCGATTCCGGTGGGACACATATAATTAGCAAAGAGGGTCAAATTATCAATGCAGGTCCAGTTACGACTTTTTCAGAGTACTCTGTTATATCTGAGAATAGAGTAACCATTTGCCCTGAAGGTATTTCAAATGAGTTAGCTGTTTTACTCGGTTGCGCCCTCCCCACAGGAGCCGGTATGGTTCTTAACCAGATACAACCACACTCTAATAGTAATGTGATATTAATCGGACTAGGTGGTATAGGCATAAGTGCACTATTAATGCTTAAACATTTCAGACCAAAAAAAATCATAGTTGTAGATATTGAACAATCTAAATGTGACTTAGCACTACAACTAGGCGCCGATGAAGCTTATTTATATGAAGAAGCAAGCCTAGCTTTACTCAAAGAGCAACACCCTAACGGCTTTGATTATGCTATTGAGAGTGCTGGACTATGTGAAACCATAGAATTCGCTTTTAATAATATACATAACAGCGGTAAATGCTATTTTGCCTCACATCCAAAAACTGGCGATTTTATAAAGTTAGATCCTCATCAACTAATTTGTGGAAAGCAAATTTTTGGAACTTGGGGAGGTAATTGTAATCCAGACAAAGATTTAAAATCGATTGCAGATATTATTCAAAAACTTGAAATATCTATTAATTCTTTGATAAGCCATCGCTATTCTTTGAATCAAATCAATGAAGCAATATCGGCGCTCGAACGAAGAGAAATTACCAGAGCCATCATTACTTTTGAGAATATTGAAGTATGAATAAGCAAGTCCTTGTTCAAGGAAATTTTGACATTTTACACCCTGGCCACATTCGCTTACTTCGTTTTGCAAAAGAGTGTGGTGATAAACTAATTGTTGCTGTTAACAGCGACAAATCTATGGGGTTAAAGAGTCGGGTAAACGAACAACATCGCCTAGAGATGGTTCAATCCCTCGAATGTGTGAATGAAGCATTTTTATCAGATTTAACTCCAGCAGAAACCGTAAAGAGCCTCAAGCCTCATATTGTCGTGAAAGGTAAAGAGTTTGAAAGTAGGCACAATCCTGAGCATGCTCTTGTTGAAATGTACGGAGGAAAGCTTATTTTTGGCTCTGGTGAGTTCGAATCTAATTCCGAACAATATATTACAAGAACAATAAGCCATGGTCATAACTTTGATTATAAAAAATGCCAAAGTTATGCAACAAGGCATCAGTTTAATTATCAATCAATCAACACGGTATTTTCTCAATTTAGTGAAAACCGTGTTGCTGTAATTGGCGAAATAATCGTCGATGAATATATCCAAGGTACTGCGGTAGGCTTATCTCAGGAGGATCCTACCATAGTGATGACACCAGATAGAACGGATACATTTTTAGGCGGAGCAGCAATTACAGCAGGTCATATAAAAGGGCTAGGAGCTAATCAAGTTACGCTTTTCTCGGTACTTGGCAAAGATGATAAAGCTGATTACGTAAAAAATCATATTAACGCATACAATATTGATACTATACTTTTCGATGATGGCAGTCGCCCAACACCATTAAAATCACGATATAGAGCTGGCAATAAAACACTTCTAAGGGTCAATCAAGTTCGACAGCATAAAATTTCTAAAGAAATTCAAACAGATTTATACATGCAACTTGAAAGTAGTATTAACAACTTCGATTTACTGGTATTTTCTGATTTTAATTATGGATTATTACCTCAAACTCTGGTCGATAAAGTCATTGCTTTATGCAAAGAAAACAATGTACGTGTTGTCGCAGACAGCCAAACATCTTCTCAAGTTGGTGACATTGCCCGTTATAAAGATATGATGCTAATAACACCAACAGAAAAAGAAGTACGCGTAGCATTGAATAATATTGATGATGGTCTACCTATATTGGCCCAAAAACTTTGCGAAAAAGCAAATCCAACGTCTTTAGTTATTACCCTCGCAGGAGAAGGTATTTTTATCCATCTACCAGATCAAAACGGCCAATGGGAAAATGATATGCTTCCTGCGATTAACCGTAATGCGGTTGATCCTGCGGGAGCTGGTGATTGCTTCTTAGCTGCCAGTAGCCTGGCATTGTGCTCAGGTGCGACACCTTGGCAAGCTTTTTATATTGCAAGTATTGCAGCCGCTTGCCAAGTAGATACTCTCGGAAATCAGCCACTGTCCTTCAACACGCTACAGCAACGAGTACTGGAGTCATTCAAAAATATATGAAAGCAATATTGCTTGCAGCAGGGTTAGGCACTCGGTTAAAACCTTTGACTAATACAATTCCAAAATGTTTAGTGCCTATTAAAGGCAAGCCTTTATTGGCTTATTGGCTAGAAAAGCTCGATAAACTTGGTGTCAGCGACATACTCATTAATGTGCACTATTTCGCTGAACAAGTAGAAGAGTTTGTGTCAAAGTCCGAATACCGTAATAAAATAACAATCGTTAGAGAGAAAAAGTTACTCGGTACAGGCGGCACTTTGATTAGTAATAAAGAGTTTTGGCATTGTAGTCCCACAATGGTCATTCATGCTGATAACTATTGCGAAGATACCCTTACTAATTTTGTAGAAGCCCATTCAAAAAGGCCCAAAAAGTGTGATGCTACGCTTTTACTTTTTGAATCTGCTTCTCCCTCCTCATGTGGTATTGTTGAACTTGATTCAGACGCTTCAATCCAAAGGTTTCATGAAAAAGTATCCAATCCACCAAGTAACCTAGCAAGCGGGGCATTGTTTTTATTCTCCGCAGGAGTGTATGAAAAATACTTTTCACACTTTAAACAGGAAAGCTTCTATGAAATTAGCCACGACATGGTGCCTTTATTATTGGGCAGTCTTTATAGCTATAAAACCCATCTGAGATATATAGATATAGGCACTCCACAAGCTTATAATAAACTTCAAACTGAATTGCTGGCTATCAACAAACCTGCTTAATATTAAGATAAATAAAAACTAGGATATAAAGTGAAGTTATCTGAAAAACTTAAAAACAGCATTGCAAGCCATGCAAAACTTCCTGCAATTTTTGTTGATAATCAATACATTACTTATAAACAGCTTGCAAGTTACGCTAATAATATTAACACGAGCGAAATAAGTGAAGCTGAGCAAGTTGGAATTTTAAGTTACCGAGATACTCACTATTATAGCGCCGTACTTGCCTGCGCTTTAGATTCACGAACATTTATACCACTTGGGGTAAAACTGCCAATAGCTAGATTGGCTTCTATCATAAAGCAAGGCAACTTAAAGTATGTTTTATACAGTAAAAAATATTTGTCGATCAGCCAAGCATTAATAAAAGCACTCCCAGATAGAGTATTTGTATGTTTGGACGATATAGTCAATAAAAGCATTGTATCAACTAAATCACTACAAGCTCGCAGCCTATCCAATATCGCTTATGTTTTATTTACTTCAGGTTCTACAGGCTCACCAAAAGGTGTGCCTATTAGCATTGCGAATCTTAAGTCTTATCTTGATACTATGTGTGAGTCTTTACCCCTCAGTAATACAGATAAGGTAAGCCAAGTATTTGATCCAACGTTTGATCTAAGCATGCATGATATATTTGTTACTTGGCTGCAAGGTGCTTGTCTTTATGTAGTGCCTGAAACCGCTATATTTGCGCCAGGTAAATTCATTAAACAACACGGGCTTACAGTGTGGTTTAGTGTCCCTTCTACTGTATCAATTATGGCTAAACTAGGAATGCTTAAAAATGATGCCTATCCTAGCCTTCGTGTGAGTCAGTTTTGTGGTGAGCCCTTACCTAGAACACTCGCTCTGCAATGGCAAAAAGCAGCACCAAACAGCAAGGTTATTAATTTATACGGACCAACTGAGGCTACAATAGCATGCAGTAGATATGTATTTGATTGTAATGATGATAGTGATAGTAGCTATATTCCCCTGGGTAAAGCACTTAAAAACATGAGCTTTGATTTAGATGCACAAGGTGAGCTTTTGATTTCGGGGCCTCAAGTATTTTCTGGGTATTTAAATGACAATATTAAAACTCAGCAATGTTTAATTAAAACAAATAACATTACCCATTATCGAAGTGGTGATCTCGTAAAGCGTGATGCTCAAGGAGTATTTCACTATATTAGCCGTGTAGATGACCAAGTTAAAATCCAGGGATACCGCGTTGAGCTATCCGAAGTAAATACACTAGCACAAAATTTTTTATCAAACCCTTTGGTACAGGCTATAGCAACGCCAATACAACAACCTCAAAGTTTGACTTTATTTATTTGTAATCCAGCCGATAAAGAAAGTGAGCAAACACTGATTGATTACTTAAAGCAACAGCTGCCACTTTATATGGTGCCCAAAAAGATTATATGGATCGATTCCATGCCACTAAATAGTAATGGTAAAATTGATAAGAGCGCCCTACATACCATGACGGAGAAATAATGAGCTTAACAAATTCGATTGAACAAGCTATCAATAATAAATTAATAGAAAAGCATGGTGAGCAAATACTCGTATCATTGAATAAACAGGATAGTTTAATAAGTTCAGGTCTTTTAGATTCACTTGATTTTATTAGTATGTTGATGGAAATAGAAAACAGCTTAAATCTTGATATTGATTTTGAAGAAGCAGACCCTGTGCAATTTACATCTTACAGTGGCCTAATAAAGCTACTTAGTGAGTCTACTAATGCCTAACAAAGTGAACTGGCAAGAAATATATAATACGGAATATGTAAATGCTCCTGAGTGTTGGAAAACATGCGGTGGTTACTGCTGTAAAAATTTTTACGGAGAGCATTTTAATATCCTAGACAAAAGCGGTGTATCTTTACCTCTTCTTGAAAATGAGTATGAGTACTATAAATCAATTGGTGGTATTAAAAACATTACTACACCAGCAAAAAAGCGCACATTTACGCTTTCAAACGGTAAAAGCTTCAGTATCTACTTGCTCTCTTGTCAGTGTGGTGGTTTATGTGAACCTCATGGACACAGACCCTTAGTTTGCAGAATATATCCCTATTTCCCTATAGTAGATGCGTTTGGTACTGTTATTGACTTTGAGTATTCCGCTTTAATGGATCTTTTTTACCGTGATCCTGATAATAACCATAAATGTACGCTGGTTAGAGAGCAAGCCATAAAGTTGAAACGTGAACTTACAGTTTCTATGAAACCACTATTACGTGACCCTGAAGTAGTTTTTATCTTTAGGTGTTTGAAGGAGCTTGTAGACCGCCTCAAAGAAAAAATGGGGGGCTTTATTGATACCTTAGATGAATCACAGAAAAAAAAGTTTATTGCTAAATATGAATGGATGATTCTGTCAGGCAAGCCGTGGAAAGATCCCGCTTTTTCAAAAAGAATTGACACTATCTACGACGAAGTGAAAGCAGCTTTCGGCAATGAGGACTTTTTGTGAGAAGTATCAGCCAAGAACAAATTATTGCAACATTACATTCAGTTGGTATCAACATGAATGATAGTGTGTTTATACACTCTTCATTATTTACACTTGGCGCTATAGAAAATCACTCAGTAAAAGAAGTGCCTGAGGCGTTTCTAAACAGCTTTAAAACTGCAATTGGTGATAACGGTAATATATTTATGCCAGCCTTTAATTATCAATTCCCACGCAGTCGCAAAGAAGATTTGCGCTCACAAGAATGTGTCTTAGGGTATTGGCCTGAGTGGTTTCGACAACAACCAAATGTAGTACGCTCAGGGCACCCTATGTTCTCAATCTGCGGTTTAGGGCCTGATGTGGCAAAAATCTGTTTACCCAAAAAACCTGAATATTATGCCTTTGCAGAAAACTCAACGTTTAGTAGGTTAATAGAACAAGATACAGTGCTTGTACTGCAAGGCATTGGCCTTAGAGTCGCCACGGTGATTGTTCAAATAGAAGCAATGTTAGGATTAAAATACCGGTTTAATAAACCTTTTACCGGTGTGACAACGCTCACAAATGGAGAAGAGGCTAACGGTACTTTTTACCACTTTTGCTTTCCTATAAATAATGCCTACAGGGAAGACTATTCCAAGTTAGAAGCTGCATTATTAAACTCAGGGATTATGAAACAAGCCCAACTTGGAAGATCATTTATCTATACAATAAAGATGAAAGCACTTTATCATTTTGTAAAAGACTTTGTTGCTGATAACCAATTTGCATTGCTTAACTGTAACCCATCTGAACTATATCGTTTTGATAATGGAAAAGAAGTCTCTTATTCTGTCGATAAATAATTGTTTATATCGTTATATGCGGCAACAAGTACATCAGCTTGTCGCCATTGTTTACCGCCTGATCTGCCTGAAATAATTATATTATCGACACTGTTTTTTAATGTATCAAAATTAGCTTGATTATTTTTTTCAAATTCTAAAGTTGGCACAGGAAAAGTGCCATGTATGACCTGTTTAATATGACTGATACATGTAGCATCTTGGCCGACAACTTGCATTTTCTTTAATGTATTCACAATTTCATCCACGTCATACTGCTCCACCTCTTCTGGCCTGCATAATATTTCTGCCGACAAGTTCGCATGCTGACTTTTAGTGCTGAGGTTAGGGTATAACGTCAACCTAAATATATCCGTTTGATGATCCCACACCCATAGATAATGCGATTTTTGATCAAGTAAAGGCAAGTCAAAATTCAAATGAAATACAATAGCAGTTCTCAGTTCTGGCTTGTTATAAACTAAAGGTAAGCCTAATGCTTTTAAGGCAATAAACGGAGGAGCACTCCAAAATAACAACTGACACTCAAGGATTTCTGCTTTATTAGTAAGCTTTACTCCCGTGATCTGCCGTCCATTAGTCTCTATCTTCTCTATTGATGAAGAAAGTACAACCTCAACTCCAGCGCTTTTAACTTTAGTTACTAAATACTCAACCCAAGACTCAATGCCTTTATTTTCTAATGGATAAAAGTAATTTGGAGTTTTTGAGTTGTCTTTGGTTTGTCTTTCATGAAAATGCGCTTGCGTTTGATATCCAATTTTAGCATCAAAAGTAGGAATATTTTTCAGTGCATTTGCAACATCGGGCTCAAAAGCAAGAATGCGAGTAAAGCCAAATAGTCCTGCTGCGACCGTTAATGTATTTAAATCTGTATGTTTACCATAGAGCTTATACAGAATTGGTTTAATAATATGCTGGGTAAACGTCTTGCCTAATGTTTCTTCGCAATAAGGGAGTATAAGCGAACTGCCACTAGAAGAGGTTGCTTGAATAAGCTCAGCACAACCTTGATAATACTCTTCGCTTGGCAGTTTGTGACTATCTGGAAACGGAGAGTTTAAATCCCATTCACCGGCGAAGTAATTACCTGATTGCAGTTTTTCTATTACGTGCCAATAGTAATCACGATTTTCTAGCTCGCCAAATAACAGAGTATCAAGCGCTTCTATGCCCGTTGCGTTCGGTATATGTGATCCCATATCATAATATGCACCTAACTCATCTTTTATAGAACAAAATAATCCCCCAACACGCTCACTTTGCTCAATTATTGTAACTTTTTTAAAAGACTGTTTGAGTAGTAATGCCGCCATTAAACCACATACCCCACCACCAACAACGATAGCTGAATTTCGCATAATAATTCTCCAGAAACTAGTAAGTAGTAGCTATATGATAACCACTCATGATTACGTAATTTGAGCAATAGGTGATTTATATGCAACGATACTTCTTTGTGCAGAAGTGATCTTATCATTCTGATCATAAGAAACATCATACGATTGCTGCGTTATTGCAAATTTACTGAATAGTTCGCAAACATCTGCTTTAGAAGCAAAAAATAGGCCATCAATGTCAGTGAAATAATCCGGCGAAAATTGTCGCGCAAACCCATCATGCTGATATCCTGAGTTTATAAATGCAGGATGAGTATCAGCATACATAATAGAAAATATACAACCGCCTGGTTTTAACACTCGGTAAGATTCACTAAGGGCAACTAAAATATCTGAGCGAGGAACACAGTTTAAAGCGCTTCTGTCTATCACTAAGTCGAACGAATTATCTTGCCAAGGTAACTGAGTAAAATGACCATTAACTAAATCAGCTTTAAGTTGTAACCTTGTTAGACGCTCTTGAGCAAAATCTAAAGCAACTGAAGATATATCAATACCAGCAACATCAACTCCCTCTTCAGCCATAAAAACGATATTATTTCCAGCACCACAGCCTAACTCTAATGCGCTTAAACTTGAATTAGTGTGCCTTAATCGCATCACCAATGATACGATTGCATCATAAGGGTATTTATTTAATTGCCTGCCCTGCTGATAAATATTCTGCCAATTACCCATTTCACTTCATGACCAAGAGTGTTTGTTGCTCTAGCTTGTCAATTGCAGACGCCATATCTAAAACACTGCATCCATATTTATCCGCAATATCAATAGAGTCGTGCTCTCCATCACTATAATTTAATAACATCTTAATGTGATTAAGCTCATCGAGTTGGCTTACACGCTCTTTACTAAAAAAACTTAACGTTGGATACAACCCTTTACTACCTAAGTTAGGTTCACCAAAAGGTAGTGTATTCTCAAAAGTCGCAGCTTGTTCAAACGCCAAAAATATTTTCTCTAATTTATCAATACTATCAAGCAGTGGTTTTATTCCCATAAACGCTTTAGTATCAAGGGAAGTATGATACTGGTGGTAGCCAGAATGAAAACTACGGCTGACACAGCACACTGGCAATTGAAAGCCGGGAGAATTATATTGCCTTTCATCAGAACCACTTAAAGGACTAAATTGTATGTTTTCATGGTTATAATCATGTTGATTTAGATGATATAAAAGTTTATCTAGCATACCATTATCATTCCGACTATGTTTAAAAACTAATTTTTCAGGTTCTCCACCCATACAATTAATAACCAGTCCAGAAACCATGTTTGCAGTAAAATGCTCCCCCATTAAATGAAGCAATCCTAAACTACCTATTGTTTCAGGGTGTAATGCAAAACGGTAGGAGTAACGACGTTTTGGCCATTTTTTAATACGATTAAATAAGCCTAAAAGAACTAAAGGGCCGCTCAGCTCATTATTCGCCATTGATGGATGACATAGATATGAACTTAGTAATACTTCTTGTTTTGATTCACCATTTAAAACTGATTGGGCGATATCCAACGAACCATCTACAAACTGACTCCTAATTACAGCTTTGTATGTTCCCTCTTTAAGTTGTTCACGTATTTCATGAGCGATACAAAAACCCCAACGCTTTTTATAGTAGCTAGTAACATAAGGGATTGCCGTTGGCTGCTCAGGTAGGCTATATAAGTGCTTTTGAAGCTCTTCAAGGCTAAGCTCTATTTCTACAGATTCTGAGTAATTAACGACCTCAATATTCAATCGCTGCATATCAGCAATTTTCTCTCCATCAGGCCCTAATAAATAAGCATCTTCACAATGCCACTCCTTAGGTACAGTCCAATCAAATATTTTTTCACCAGAAGCAATAGAAGAAATATTAAGCGGCATATACCGCGAGAGAATACTATAACTTTGTCGTAAGCCTGGACCTGTTATAGAACGAAGAATAGGGAAAAGCTCATCAAATAACTCACTGTAGAAAGCCTCTGATTCTTGGTAATCTGTCACTATTATTCCTTTCCTAAGTCACATTTTTCATCATAGTGGATTTTATAATCAGCCATTATCTCTTGGATATAACATTTCCATAACTTATTTAGCTGTTTATATTTTTCTAAACAAAATACTTCGTCTTCATATTGATACAAAAGCGTAATCATCGGGCAGTGATAATATAAGAGCGCGCCTTTTATTATATGAAATATATGCCCTAAGCTAGTATTTCTTAAAGAGTAAACATACCTAGCTTGACGCTGTAATTGCTTAGCAGCAATACTACGACTTGTAATATCTTCATCAATAATTGAGAGTAGATGCTCGCAAATATCCTGAAGTCTATCCACTGCAATCAATCTATCTTCTACATCATCAACAGGTAATACTGTAAAATAATTATTCTTGATATTGCTGATAACCAACTCTTTATCAATCTCTTTTTCAATATCAATTAAATTATCTGCTGCAGTAGGAATAGCACCTTGAAGTTTTGCACCGTTTCCTACATTTATGCAGTTATTCACTTTGTAAAGACTTAGAAGCTTTTCTAACTGCGCATGAGCCACAAGAAAGAGATCATTTGAAACAACATGGCCACCCAAATTACCTTCAATCAATCGACCATTGAACTCTAAACTACCGTACCCCTCTGAATCATCATCATTATTTACTTTGTAAATACTATCTTTACTGTGATGTGAGCCTGATGGCTGTTTACCGTTATCAATACCAAAAAGATAGATATTTCTAAATCCCATATGAAGTAAAAACGAAAGGGCTGCATTTGCAACAACAGGATTACAGTAAGGGATCAATGGTAAAATTTGGGACAAATGAACTTGAGATATAACGTCCATTAAACATGTTCCCGCCTCATTACCTTTTCCCGCTATTCCTGCCCATTTATAACGTTTATTCGTATCAGGATATAAAGTATTAAGGCCCAGCAAGTTCACTTTTTTGTATTCATCAGCAGGGAAAATATCACCAAAAATTTTATAGTTCGAATATGGACGTTCAACTAACACATGAAAGTCAACTGGGATACCCTTCTTATATAATGACGCTATGGCGGTTCCCGCAGCGATTACGATCCCTTTTTGATGGTTATTTTTTAAAAATACTTCAGCTTCATCCAGCGATGGACCATTACCAACAATAAATATAGGTGTATCAAAGTCTATTTCCTGGGTCGTCTTCGTTAGTAACGCAGCTTTATTTCGAATATGATGGATACTATGAGCAAGCCCAGTTATTGCATCGTTGTAAAACCCATGACCAAACTGAAAACGGAAGTAATCTTCACTCCACTGCTTAATCAAAACATTTAGTTCTGTACCGGGTGTATGCTGATAGCAAAAACTGCGCACTAAGGAAAATGCACCAATGTCTTCGGCTATTTTTTCAAGGTCAATTATAAATGATTTATGATCAACACCTAAATGAAAAAACAAGCACCCTCCATTGGAATCAATTTTTTTTATAATTTCAAACCAATCAGTGCAAAATAAACTCGCAAAAAATTGTTCAAAATCTGGTTCAACTAAAAATATATAGTCAAATTGAGTATCTTCCAAAAGAAGCGGAACATGATAACCTAACCCGATACCAAAAATAACTGCGGAAGGAAATGAAGATGGTAAGTTACGAACTACAGGTTTACTTTCGGCTCTGACTTTTTTCATAAAGCGAGTTAACTTTACCATATATCGAGAGTGAATACGGGTATCGTCATCATCTTCAGGATAACCAGTGTAGTCAGTTAAACTAAATACGGGCCTTTCTCTTTGTGCCTGTATTTGTTTTTCAGTTTGAGTAATGGGGTCTTGTGAATAAAGTAAAGTATTTCCACCACTTGGTATAAAATTACCATGCCCGGACTCTGTAACATGTAAGCAAAAGTCATCTTTGGTTTTAAAGTTTTTTATTGCTATTGCTATATCAGGGAAAAACTCAGAAAAACACTCAAAATTCTTTTCAAATCGCTCATTTGCTTCTGTAGCAAAAATCGCCTCTCTTTCTTGATGTTTTATAGTTTTTTCAAGTTTTTCTGAGATGTGCTCAAGCTCGTTATTAATATCTATATTCTTTATCATGTCGGTTACCTACTTGATATTTTTATACACATTTATTTTTTTTTGCGTATTAATATGAATACCAAGTTCTTTTGCAGCCTGCTGTTTTTTGAGGCTTATTTCTAATACCGTAGTATTCAATTTGATTGAAAAATCCGATAAAAATAACACATCGTTTTCGCTGAGGTTCTCAGGTGAGGTAAAGAGTGCTTTCAATGTTCTATCAATTAATAGTAACTTGCTTTGAGCTGACTCTATATCACCTTCAGCTAAATATTGATTAATTACAGACAAATCGGGGGCTAACTGAGACAATAAACTAGCCGACATTAGCATCTATACCATTTTCACTAAGTGTTTTTTCTCGAACGTCATGAGGAATAGCATCCCAAGCAGACTTTATTTCTTTTAATAAATTAGATACTTCTTCAACAATTGCAGGATCATTTTTTATTGTTGCATCAACTAAGCGATCTATCATATAAGAATAAAGTGCATATAAATTATCAGTCACTTCACCACCAACTTTAAAATCTAAACAGCCCCTTAAGGCTTCAATAATAGCAGTCGCTTTAGATAAATGTTCGGCCTTCGCTTCCATATGTTTTCTTTCAATAGCAACTTTAGACATCACCATTTTTTCAATCGCACCCGCCATTAACATTTGAATTATTTCATAGCGATCAGCACCGGCAACACGGGTCTTGAGTGCTTCTTTCTGATAATTTTTTACTTTGGCGTTATACATATTAAAACCCTTTTAAATCAAAATTAATTTATGATTTGTTTCTTGTAAATCCAGGTAAGCTCGCAAGCTGCGCTCCTAAGTACTGTTGTGTTGATTGCATTTGCGCCAGTAACACATCTAAACCCGCATATTGCTTTCTAAGCCTACTTTCTAATTCGGTCATTCTAAATTCATGCTTTAGTACATCATCTTCTAAATCAGTGACCTGTGTATTTAAATTATCTTCTCTTTGCTTTAAAATGCCTTTTGAACTTACGTAATTATCTAAAAAAGATTCGAACTGTTTAGCAACACCATTTTCACCAGCAAAAGCCTTTCCGATATCATCAAAATTTTCATCCATTGCTGTATTTAAACTGCGGACTAAAGTTGATTTTTCTAGATAACCTTTCTTATCAACACCCAAGCCAATATCAAAAATACTTGTGAAAGGCCCTGCATCCGTTAAATTTGTAGAAAGCATATTGACCATTTGTGAGCTCAAAGTACGAATGGTTGCATCGCTATTTAAAGGTTTTCCGACTCTCGATTGCAGACCTAACTGCCCTATAGCATTGTTATAATTAGCAATAAATTCATCAATTAATGTTGTAACGCTCTCACGGTCATAGCTAACAGCCAACTTTGCCGTCTCTCCATCAACGCTTTGTCGTTTAGCGGTGATCGTCATATCTTGTACAGCATCTTTAAACGTATTGGTGTCATTGGTAATCTCAATACCATCAACTTTAATTACTGCACTTTTTGCTTTATTTTCATCTGCTATACCAATACCACCGCTACCAGAAGCTCCACCATTAGCATCAGTAGATACATTGTCTAGCTCAGCATTATCATTGGTGATTACCAAGTCATTATTAGCGCCACTTACACTTGAAGTAAGAACCAACTTTGACTCTGTACCAGTATTTATTATATTTGCTGTTACACCAAAATTATCATCCGAGTCATTAATTGCGTCACGCAAATCAGCTAATGTCGCACCTGCATCGAGAGTTAGATCAAAGCTTTTTTCTCCAGCAGCAAATGACAAGGTGCCTCCAGAAGCAGTAACCACATCATCCGTTGCCGTAAACAAACCAGCATTTGATGTCGCGCGACTGCCTTGAGCAAGTGCTAAAACTTCAATTTTAAAATTACCAGGCGTAATATCTTTTGTCGGTGTAACAGCAATTAAATCGCCGTCGTCACTAGTAGGTTGGCTAATATTGGCTATGCGTTTATTAAAATTATCAGGATCTGCTAGCTTTTTTATTGTGTCTTGTAGCTTGGATAACGCAGACTTGATCTCTCCGATTGAAGATAATTCAACTTCTAACGACTTGTCCTTTTTTGCAAAGGCATTCATTTTTGGAACATTTTCGGCATCAACAGATGCTTTAATGATACTTTCGAGATCCAGCCCAGATCCAATACCTGCGGATGTTATAAGTGGCATACTTCTCTCCTACTATCTGTTCCAAAAAATATTATACAGTTTGATTTAGTAACAAACCTTTGTTAGTTAGTTTATCGGCAAATTCATCTAAAGCTTTAGCAACTTCTCTAAACTCTTCAGTTGGAATTTCACGAATAACTTCTTCGCTTGTTTTATCAAACACTTTAATTATTGGTGGATCACCCTGCTCATCAAATTCAAATTTTAAATTTGTTGCCGTCACAGGAATATATTTATTTAATTTCTCTAAGTTTTCTTTCACTTCGTCGATCAGTGCTTTTCTTTCACTTTCAGAATCAAGTTGCTGACTATTATCAACAAGTGCGGGCTCTCTACCAGCAATTTTTGTACCAGCTTTTTCAACAGTTGCTTTTTTACTTGCTTCGTTTAACTCATTTTTATTTGTAAAAGATGAATTAGCGGTGAAGTTTTCACTCGATTTAATTATTCCACCTAAGTCAGCCATAATAGCTCTCCTTCAAAATACAAACAAAGTATAAGTCATTATCGAGACAATATCTCAATAATGACCTAATTAACCGTCTAGCCTAGTAACGATAATGCTACTTGTGGACGCTGGTTTGCTTGACTCAAAATAGATTGGCTTGCTTGTTGTAATATTTGAGATTTAGTCAAATTAGCTGTTTCGGCAGCGAAATCAGTATCTTTAATACGTGACTTAGCAGCACTCAAGTTTTCTGAAATGTTAGATTGGTTACGAATAGTTGATTGAAAACGATTTTGCACAGCACCGAGTTCGGCACGCTTTTTATCAACTACTGCAATCATTGCATCCATACCAGCCATTACCGCTTGTGCGTTAGCTTGAGAAGATACACTAATACCACTTGCTGTAAATACAGTTGCAAAGTCGGTATTATCAGCTGAAGCACCAACCTGTGAACTAATTGTTCCCGCAGTAGCACTTAAGCTTGCACCTGTCACAGCACTTGCTACACCTGCAATACCTGACATAGTAAAGCCATTATTACCCGCAACCGAGTTTGCAGTGCCACCAACAGAAGCCATACTAAAGCTAATATTCTGTACAGCATCAGCACCAACTTGGAAGTTAGCTGAGAATGAACCATCTAGGAGATTTTGACCACCAAATGTTGTATCTGCAGCAACACGATTCACTTCTTCTGATAATGAACGAATTTCTTCTTGTACTGCTAAACGATCTTCATCTGTATTTGAACCGTTTGAAGCTTGTTGAGCAAGAGTACGAATACGCTGGAACATTGACGTAGTCTCATCAAGTGCGCCTTCAGCAGTCTGCGCAAGTGAGATCCCATCATTAGCATTTCGGTTACCTTGATTCAAACCATTTATTTGACTAGTTAAACGGTTAGATATTTGCATGCCTGCAGCATCATCTTTTGCACTATTAATGCGAAAACCTGATGATAGACGTTGAAAGGATGTATCGAGCTGGTTACCAGATTTCATCAACTGGCGTTGTGCGTTCAATGAACTCACATTAGTATTTACATATAAAGCCATAATAGCCTCCGCTTTATCATTTTAAATAGAATAACAACGGGATACCCCTACCCTGTTATTACTCCAGACTGAGAGTCCTAGATTTTTAGTTCTCTAAGTCAGTTATCGTCAGATAAAACGGAAACTTTAGCTTTATTTATAAATTTTTAACAACGTTATACTATTCTAACCCTGTAACAAGCTTAATGCAGCCTGAGGCCTTTGATTTGCTTGGCCTAATATTGTTTGGCTCGCTTGTTGTAAAATTTGGTTTTTAGTTAAGTTAGCTGTCTCCATTGCAAAATCAGCATCTTTAATTCTTGATTTAGCAGAGGCTAAATTTTCAGAAATATTAGCTTGATTTCGTATTGTCGACTGAAAACGGTTTTGTACCGCACCTAATTCAGCGCGTTTTTTATCAACCACCGCTATTAGAGAATCCATACCCGCAAACACAGCCTGTGCATTTACTTGTGATGACACACTAATACCTGCAGCTGTAAATACAGAAGAAAAATCTAATGTTGTTGATGCCGTTGCGCCATCAACTGAGCTTACATTAGCTGCGAGCGTTGAAAGTGCTTTACCACCCACGGCTGAAGCAACACCGGCAACACCTGATATAGTAAAACCACCATTAGCAGCAAGAGAATTAGCTGTATCGCCAACAGACTGCATACTAAAACCAATAGTCTGTACAGCATCAGCACCAACCTGAAAGCTTGCAGAATAAGAGCCATCCAATAAATTTTGACCACCGAATGTAGTGTCCGTGGCAATTCGGTTAACCTCATCAGATAACTGTCTAATCTCTTCTTGGATAGCGAGCCTATCTTCATCTGTATTAGAGCCATTTGCTGATTGCTGAGCAAGTGTTCGGATACGTTGAAATGTAGAAGTAATTTCATCAAGCGCACCTTCAGCTGTTTGTGCCAGCGAGATACCGTCATTCGCATTACGGTTGCCTTGGTTTAAACCCAAGATTTGCGATTGCAAACGATCCGATATTTGTAAACCAGCAGCATCATCCGCCGCGCTGTTAATACGCAGACCAGATGATAAACGTTTAAAGGAAGTATCTAAGTCGTTGCCAGTTCTTTCAAGCTGTCTTTGCGCATTAAGCGCGCTGACATTCGTATTTACAAATAAAGCCATAATAAACTCTCTTCTTATCTGTCAAATTAAAGCCACTCTTTAATTTAATGAGTGGAATTTTGACAAAGTGACCTGTTACTACAGTCAAGTTAAGTTGACTGGGGGCAATAAACTGCCACTTTGCAGATTAATTTAAATCGTAATAAGTATTCAGCAATCTTTAGGCCAACTTTATAGATAGAGTTGCATTGAATTATAAAAAACGAGAAAAGGGCCTATAAGGCCCTTTGAAGATAAGTTTGAGAGTGGGTATGCCTAACACTTACTATTGGCATAGTTTGTGCTTTAACAATTATGTTCTTACAAATGTTAGAACAATACAGGATTTTTAAGCGCCTCCGCTTTATCAATCCGTTTCAGCGCCTTTGTTAATACCCCATTAAACAAAGGCGCTACATTCTTAGTCAATTAATTGACTATTTCCAACCAATTATCCTAGAAGACTTAATGCAGCCTGTGGACGTTGATTAGCCTGACTAAGAATTGTTTGGCTAGCCTGTTGTAGAATCTGCATTTTTGTTAAGTTTGCAGTTTCTTGCGCAAAGTCTGTATCTTTAATACGTGATTTTGCAGCACTTAGGTTTTCTGAAATATTTGACTGGTTACGAATCGTTGATTGAAAACGATTTTGTACCGCACCCAGCTCAGCGCGTTTTTTATCAACAACCGCGATTAATGAATCCATGCCGGCCATTACCGCTTGCGCATTCGCTTGTGAAGATACGCTTATGCCGCTTGCTGTAAATACCGCAGCAAAACCTGTAGCATCAGCTGATGAACCTACTTGCGAACTAATTGTTCCAGCTGTAGCACTTAAACTTGCGCCTGTTACCGCACTGGCAACCCCTGCAATACCTGACATGGTAAAACCGTTATTACCAGCGATTGAGTTAGCCGTACCGCCAACTGACGCCATACTAAAGCTGATATTCTGTACAGCATCTGCGCCAACTTGGAAATTCGCGGAGAAAGAACCGTCTAAAAGGTTTTGACCACCAAACGTTGTATCTGCTGCAACACGATTTACTTCTTCAGATAATGAACGAATCTCTTCTTGCACCGCTAAACGGTCTTCATCAGTATTTGAACCATTTGCTGCTTGCTGTGATAATGTTCTGATACGTTGGAACATTGATGTTACTTCATCTAATGCACCCTCAGCTGTTTGTGCTAATGAAATACCATCGTTTGCGTTACGGTTACCTTGGTTCAAACCGTTAATTTGTGATGTTAAACGGTCAGAAATTTGTAGACCTGCCGCATCATCTTTCGCACTGTTAATACGAAAACCTGATGATAAACGTTGGAATGATGTATCCAGTGCATTACCAGAATTATTTAATTGTCTTTGTGCGTTTAACGCGCTAACATTTGTATTTACATATAAAGCCATGATATCTCTCCAGAAGTAAACTTATCATTTACTCTCAAACTTACTAGATTAAGCAGTGGTTGTTATTTACAACGCTTTGCTTGGTTAATTAAGTTATCGGTCTAGCAAAAAAATCCTTTAGCTTTTTTTTTTATTTTTTTTCCATTATTTTTTAAGCTCATGTAATTTAATGAATTTTATAGTGACTAAATTAATAAAGCTCATTAAAAAACTAAAAGGATTATTGTGCAGGTCTTTTTCTTCAGGAAATTATTAAGCTGTTAAATAGTAAGGAGATGATCTTAAAAGGCTGTAAAAATACGAGAGTAAGGCAATATATTGCCTTACTCTTGATGTTCTTATAACTTACTTATAAGTAATCGAACAGTGATAATTTAGCTAAGCGGCCAAAAGTTGCCTGCGACGCTTGCAGTGCAGTTTCTTGCTTCGTGAGTTCAGTAATAGCCTCAGCCATATCAAGTTCAATTAAATCTGCACGGGAGGATTTATTATTTACATCTAGATCACTATTAGATTGCGTGATTTTCTCAGCTGTATTTAACCGCCCACCTAAACCAGCCTGTGTTAAAGAGACCTGATTTTTACTGTTATCGATTTGGACCATGGCCGATGCCAATACTTGGTCATAATCTTCTTGACTAATTGTTGGGTCAGTTAACCCAGCAATTAAATCGCTTAATGTGTTTAAAATATTTTCTTTTTTCGGCGCTTCTAAAGTAAAGTCTACCTGCCCGTTTGCAACTGGGCTAATATCAATTTCCATCCCAGCAAATTTAATTTTTGATCCCTCAAAGCTGCCAGAGCTGATCACACTTCCACCTTGTTCAACCTGATATGTATTAGGTGTACCTGGGGTTGTTATAATATTAAACGTATTTGCTCCGGCCGCGGCTGCGGGATCAGCGTTATAATTTGCTTTATGAAAAGCATCAAACTGAGCTTGCTCGCGTACATACACTTTTGCGCTAGTGATCCCTCCTGAAACAACGCCGTCATTAGAGGCAACATTCAACCGGGCATTGACCTTTTCAAACGTATCAACCCCATTATCACTGGATTTAATTTCAACTCCTTCCGCTACTTTAATTTTATGCTGGCCTTGGTCGCCACCATAAACATATTTGCCAGTTGAAGAATCAAGCGAATAGGTTTGGGTGTTATCTTGATAGCCTGAAAATATATACTTACCATCTTCAGTTTTAGCATTCATTAAATCAAGCACACTACTTTGTATAGATTTAATCTCTTCAGCAATACCTTCACGATCGATATCGGTATAAACACCATTACCTGCTTGAATTGCCAATGTATAGGCTTTTTCAAGTGAGCCTTTAATATTTTCAAGCACACTGTCTTGAGTCTTTAATCGACTCGTTAGCATGGTAATGTTTTTACTGTATTGCTCATTCGCTTGTATACGATCGGTATACAGTAACGCCCGTGCTGTTGCCGATGGATCATCTGAAGCTGTAAGCACTCGCTTTTGGGTATTAACTTGCTCTTGTGCTTTATTGACATTTTGCTGATTATTCAAAATCGAATTAACACTGTTTTGATACATCAAATTATTAGATAAACGCATAATTACCTCGCAGCATTAAGTAAAGTGTCAAATATAGAACGGGCTGTTGAAAGCACTTGTGCAGACGCCGCATAAGATTGTTGAAACCGCAATAAATTGGCAGCCTCTTCATCAAGGTTAACTCCCGAGAGTGATTCATACCAGGCTTCAGACTGTTGAGCTAATGCCTCAAAAGCAGCACCATTGGTCTTCGCTTGATTGGTAACAACACCAATATCAGTAACTAACCCTGCATAGGCTTGATTAAATGTTTTATGATTATCAGCCGATGCGGTTGTGGTAACATTTTGCCGCACTAACTCACCACTTTGTAGCCCAGCCAACAGTAAGCCATTGCGATTATCATCAAAGCCACCTTCGTTAAACTCCAGTGTAAAACTATCACCTACCGCTGTGGTGCCTTCAATATCAAAATCAAAACCGTAACTATCATAAGGAGGGCCAGCTTGCTCTAGTAGATTTTTAGCAGGTGGAGTAATCGTAAAAGTCGAGCTGCCGTTATTGTCTGTAATTGTATATTCATTAGCATTAGCGGTTTTCACTATCGTGATATCACCATTTGCTAGATCCGGAGGCGTCGTGGCTGTAAAGCCACCCGAAGTCACACTAGTAACAGTCCCTGCTGATATATTGCCATTACCTGTATTGTTTATATTATCTGCCGTACGAATTGGAGAAGCCAGCGCTAGCGCTTCTGGTCTATCGGTAGCCAGTGTTAAACTCGATGCAGCCTCGGCATTCAGTTTAACTGCAAATTTATCGCCAACATTACCAGTCCCTGTAACGTTTAATTGTAAACCAAAAGATTCCCCACCGGTCATAGTCGATGAATCAATAACGCCAGCAACTATATTGGCGGTTGAGGGAGAGCCTAATGGTTCACCTTTATTATCGACCGGTTGTATTTCTACCGTTGTGCCACTGGTATAAGTAACAATAAAGTCACTGGCAGGAATTTCACTGCCTTTACCTGGTTCTAAGGTAGCCGTTATGCTTGAATTGCCTGTATTGGCTTGATAAGCGTGACCGCCAATCGTTGGGATTGTAAAAATATCACCACCGAGCTCGCCATTACCGTCCATTCCTAAACGGTTTTGTTGATTAAAAGCATCAGCAATCGCAAGCCCCATTTGGCCAAGTTGGTTTTGTGCTGGCACTAAAATGTCATCACGAAATGCTAATAATCCGCCAATTTTACCTTTAAGCTTAGTCACATCAACATCAAGCGGCACAGCTTTGCCGCCATCTATGTCTAAATGTAATTCTTTAAAATTAGGATCAGGATCGCCCGCCATCGAAAATAAATTAAATGCGCCATCTTGCATTACTAATGATTCGCCGGTGCCCATAAATACGAGCTTTTCACCGTTGGGGCCATCAAGTGTCTCTACATCAATTAATTCCGATAACTTACGAATAGCAAGGTCTCTTTCGTTGTACGTGGTGCTTGAGTTTGCCTCGTTACGCGTACCATTTACGGTAGCTATTTGCTTATTCAAGCTGCTAATATTTTGAATTAATGTATTCGCTTCATCAGAAAATATTTCTAACTGATCATTCACGATATTTTTTTGATTAAATACAATGCCTGATAAGCGATCCATTTGATCAATCAAATTTTTTGCATCCGTCATTACGAGCGATCGTGCAACTGAGGATGATGGCTGATTTAAACTTTCCTGCACATTATTGAATAACGAATTCATACTAGTCGATAGACTATTGGATTCTTGAGAAAACAAACTATCAACCCGGCCAGCCTCAGTCACAAATTGGTCGAAAAAGGTTTTATTTGAGGTATCACGATTGAGTTGCTTTTGTGCAAACTCATTTAATAAACGATAGGTTTCTCCACGACCGACTTGGTTATCAATCATGGTCATATGCTCTGTACGCTCGCGTACATAACCTACCGTATTAACATTGGTAATGTTCTTACTGGTGGTTTGCAGTAACTCAGAGCTAGCTCGAACTCCTGAGCTTGCAATGTCAAATAAGTTAAACGACATGTTAATTTACTCCTTGGCGAACCAATGATGTCGCCAATGTCTTAAGCTCTGTGTGGTTTAGCACTTGCTTAATTTTGTCAGCGTAATTGGGGTCAGTGGCATAACCAGCTTTTTGTAATGAATCTAAAAAGGCAGCCGGTTTTGCGGTATTTTGTAGCGCTTCTTGGTAACGTGGGTTTGCTGTCAAAAACTGCACAAAGTCATTCACACTCTCTTTAATAGAATCATATGCACGAAAACTAGCTTGTTTTTTAACTGGTGTGCCTTGCTCAAATTCAAGCGTCATTTTGTTGGCTTTCTCACCTTGCCAGCTTTTATCTGATTTAATATTGAATAAATTAAAGCTGCTATTACCATCACTTTTATTAATAATATGCTTACCCCAACCAGTCTCAAGAGCTGCTTGTGCAACCATCACAGCGGGGTTCAAACCAATTTTCTCAGCAGCTGTTTTGGCATGTTCCCAAACACTACTGATAAAATCTTCTGCATTTTCAAACTGAGGTTTTTGCGCTGTTGATGAGCTGCTATTGACAGCCTGAGTGTCAGCCGCGTTATCAGCATTCTTGCTGGTTGCACGTTGATCACTGGTAAAATCATCGACGGTGCGCAGCACTGAACTAGGGGTAAATTTTTTCCCGTCAGGAGAGAGTTGTTGCACTATGAGATCGGCTAAGCCCAATGAACCTTTTGAAGATAAATCAACCGATAACTGTTGATCATGCATTTCTTCAAAAAACTTTACTCCACTGGAGTTAAAAGGGCTGTCTTCGTCTTCAAACGCTTCGTTTGCTTTACGCATACTTTTTAAAAGCATTTGCGTAAAAATAGATTCAAATTGTGCCGCTGCTTTTTTTAGCGCTTCTTTTGATGCTTCAGGCGAGGCACCACTTTTTAAGGCATCTTGACGTAATGTATTGAGATTGCCTAAATCAAAGAAGTTTTGTTTATCGAGATGATTAGTATCCATCAGCAATTTGACACAGTGATTAATAATAGTATTAACAATGCAATAATTAAGCCAATGCGAGTTTGCGAGTTGCGAGTTGCGAGTTTGCGAGTTTG